>DAOTXG010000173.1:0-16543 GCA_034435515.1 Anaerolineales bacterium | reverse complement strand
AGTGAGTTTTGCGGTATTGCCAAAAAACGCCAACCTTGAGCGCACAGTGCTCAAAAGGTTGGCGTCAACAGCAGCCAGCGACCACTATCTGGTTGTCTAATTCAGAGAGTGGTGTGTGTGTGTGTGTGTGTGTGTGTGTGTGTGTGTGTGAACATTTGTGCGAGTCCCCGCTCGCCATTATGCTCCGAATGACATCGTACAGGATATAGCAAAAAGGCTCACATGTAAATAGGCAGTTGTCACGAAAGCGTAGACATTTGTACTGAATTATCTGCGAGGCAGGCTCATTGGCGCGGCGAAGCCACCAGAACCCTACCAGTCGGGCGAGGTCAGGCGCTCAGAATCTCACGGACTTTCAGAGTCACGCCGGGCAGGGCCAGGGGGGTGAGCGACTCCTTGAGGCCCACCGTGCGCTTTTCCTTGTAGCCCCGCGCGCCGGGGCCGCGATACACCTCCACCCACTTGTCCAGGAGGTTCACAATCCAGACCTCGGGGATTTTGGCCTGGGCATATAACCGAAGTTTAACGGTCTGGTCAAACTCGACGGAGGTATCCGCCACTTCGACGAGCAGGAGGACATCGCCTGGTTTGGGGTGCGAGCGGGTGTAGTCGTCGGCGCGCGGGCGCAGGAGCATCAGGTCGGGCTGCACCTCCGAGCGCGCCAGTCGCAGCGGGTTCTGGATGCTCACCAGCGCCTGTTCCCCAACCCGGCGTGTAAACAATCTGTTCAGCCGGTTGACGTGTCCGGCATGTTCGGGCCCGATGGGCGACATGGGGATCAGTTCTCCTTCGATCAACTCCAGCCGGTCATCCTCGCCGAACACCCCGGCTTTGATCATGTGCTCGTATTCCTGCACGGTGAAGCGCCGCCGCTCTGGAAACGCAGCGGGAGTGGTCGTGATTGGGCTGGGGGCAGGCATCGCGGACATGGTCATCACCTCACGCAGATAGGATAGCACACCTCACCAGGGGCGGCAATATCACGGCTGTTGCAAAGGCGTAGGAGCGGCTTGTAGCCGCGACTGACAGGGCGATTACCAATTACCAATCCCCAATTACTTCCCCTCCCGCTCGTAGAAAGCCAGGAGCGTGCTGCCGTAGCGGCGCTGATCAAAGAGCGTGAGGTTTTGCAATGGTAGTTCCGCGAACTCGCGCGGGTGGATCTGGGCCACGACGATCCCGTCCGGGTTGACCCGGTTCGGGCGAGCGTCCAGCGCCTGGAGCGTCCTGGCCCACAGGCCCTGGTACTGCGGCGGCGCGATGTGGATGTAGTCGAATGCTTCGCGATCGTGCGAGGCGTCCCGCAGGTAGACGAAGACCTCCGACCGGACGACGCGCGCATATTCGCCGAGACCGACCGTCAGCAGATTCTCCTGGATGGTCTTCACGGCCAGCCGGTCAGACTCGACGAAGACGGCGTACTCCGCGCCCCGGCTGAGGGCCTCGATGCCCACGCTGCCTGTGCCGGCGAACAGATCCAGCACTGCCGCGCCCTCGATGACTTCACCCAGGATGTTGAAGAGGGATTCTTTGACCCGGTCGGCGATGGGGCGCGTGCCGGCGCCGGGGACCATTTTTAGTTTGCGGCCTTTGGCCTCGCCGGCGATGACGCGTAAACCAGACATTGGCCCTCACCCCGGCCCCTCTCCCGTCGCGGAAGCGCCCGCGACGGGAGAGGGGAGCGGGTGGAAAATAAGATGGACGGAGTACTAGGCTTCGCGGTGGCGCAGTTCCTTGTCGAGGTCCCAATCGCCGGTTTTGATGGCGTTGATGTGCCCGTGCGCCAGCCGCGTCAGCATGTGCCCGCGGACGAGGTCAGGCAACCCGGGAGCGAGGGCCGCTGCTTTCTCAAAAGCCGCCAGAGCCTCCACCTTTGAGCCGGCGCCCTTGTGGGCCAGGCCCAGCCCGTAATAGGCGTCGAGCCAGTTCGTATCCAGGCTGAGCGCCTCCTGAAACTCCTTGATCGCCTCTGCATATTGCTTCTGGCCGTAATAGCCCCAGCCCAGATTGGCATGGGCCTCGGCGCTCGTGGGATTCGCCGCGACCGCGGCGCGGTAATGATCCAGGATGTTTTTCAGAGTCTCAGGCATAAGCAACGCCTCCCGGTGAAGTGGTGTGGGAGATTATACATCGGGAGGTGAGGCGGGCAAATGGCAGGTATAGCTGTCCAGATAAGTTCTTTCCCGTCTCACACCTGACAGGTTTTTTGGAAACCTGTCAGGTGTGAGACGCAGGCGGAAAAGACTTTTCTGGAGAACTATAACAGGTGGCAAGTGACGGGTGGCTGGTAATCCATCTTGTCACACGTCACACGTCACTCGTCACCCGTCACCCGTCACTTGACGACAAAGGTCTCCGTGAGCAGCACGCCCTGGGCGCCGGTCGGTTGGCCGCTGGCGTCGAGGACGCGCATGCGTTGATTGGTATCGCCGTTCCACAGCCCGGCGATGACCTGATACGGTCCGGGCGGCGCGTCGGGCCGCAGGGAGGCCAGGTGCTCGTCACGCACGTAGCGGTCCAGTGGCCAGCGCGTCATCGGAAAATCCGCCGGGTTCCATTTGTCCGATTGTCCCCATAATTGGCCGTCTGGCCCGATGAAGTGGACAAAGACACGCAGGTCGAGGGAAAGCGGCGCCAGCGCCTTCCAGTACAGCGTCACGGGGACTTCGTCGCCGGGGCTGGCCGTCGTCTGCGGGAGATCGAAGGCCAGCAGGACGACGTTATTCTCCAGCGCCGCGTAGCGCTGATGTTGGGCGACGAGCACCTCCTGGCTCGTCGAGTGAACGCGCCACCACCCCACCTGGTCGGCGGCCAGGCGCAGGCTAAGCGCGCCGAGGGCGACCAGGCCGAGCGCCGCCGCCGCGCCCCGCTCCATAAGTTCGTGCGCCGGCCGCTCTACCGGCAGCCGAATGCGCCACAACGCGAGGGCGAGCAGCGTCACAAGAGAGAGAGCGGTCAAGAGCCACCCTGCCCAACGAATTGGCGTATTTTCCAACTGCAACAGGACGTCGTGTGTCCCGGCGGGAACCTGGAAAGTGATCCAGCCATCTGGGTCGGCGATCTCAATCGGAACGCGCTGGCCGTCCACGTAAGCCGTCCAACCGGGCCAGTAGAACGTGTAAGGGCGGAGGACAAAGTCGCTTTCGCCGGTGACGAGAAAACGATCGTGCTCCGGGCCGTGCTCGACGATTTTGACCTGTGTCCCTTCGGGCAGCGTGCGGCGATTGACCTTGTCCACGACGCCGGTCTTGTACGACTCGACGAGCGAAGACTGGGGCCCGGGCGGGACCGTGACGCCGACCGGGAGGAAGTCGTTGGCGGAGGTGGTACCGATGCCGATGCCCGCCAGCTCGTTCGCCAGAATGCGTTGCGCCGAGACCGGGCCGAACTCCGGCCAGGGGGGTGGATACAGCAGGGGCATCGCCGCGACAGCGCACAGGGCCATCGCCAGCGCGCCGAACGCCGCCCGGCTGTGGCGCCAGCGCAGAGGCAGAGCGTCCACGAAGTTCGTGCAGCTCACGCCAGCCCCGGCCAGGACGCCGAGCGCGACCGCGGCCGGGCCGAGCAACCGTGTGGGAAATTGCAGGAACGCAATGAGCGGGAAGGCTTCCCAGACCTGCGCCGAGGCGGGCAGGATCATGTAAATGAGCGCCAGCGCGGCAAAGGCAAAGAACAGCACAGACAACCGGCGGATGCGCGGCCAAAACACGGTGAGCAGGCCCAACGCGCTCAGACTCCACTGCGCCAGGCCGAGGCTGTAATAAAAGCGCATCTGCGTCGCGCCGAGGTCGAAGATCAACGCGGGAGCGAATAGCTCCCGCCAGTCCACAAAGTAGCGGCGAAAATCAAAATACGTCCCCGGCCCCCCGGCGACGTTGCGGAACTGGATGGCGTCGCGCTCCAAGACGGCGGGCAGCCACATGAACGCCGCCAGCCCTAAGCCCAGGAGCACCGCCGCGGTGAGACCGGCGACGACTTTCCCGCGAGCCGCGCGGGTCGAGAGGCTCTCGTCCAGGATCCAGGCTTTGAGGAACATCTGGCCGAAGACCACGTCCCAGACGAGCCAGGCCAGCAGCAGGCCGAAGAAAATTAAGGCCATCAGATTGTGCGAAAGGATCAGCGCCGCCAGGACGACCGCCGCCAGGACGACATCGCCCGGCGAGGCAGTGCGGCGCAGACGCGCGAAGGCCCACAACATCAGCGGCGCGAGCGCAATGGCGAAAGTCTCCGGCGCATCGCCGCGCGCGTGCGGATCAATGTAGACCAGATAAGGCGAGAGGACGAACGCCGCGACGCTGACCGCGCCCGCCAGGCCGCCCCAACGGTCGCGCACGAAGAGATACATCCCCATTGCGCCGAGATAAATGGAGGCGACGAGGACGAACTTTACGCCGGCCGCCGCGCCGTAGTCCACTCCGCAGCAGGCCCAGCCATAGGCCGCGCCCAGGTAGTACGTCAGCGGCGAATAGTAATTGAAGACCGGGTAGCCGAAGGCGTAAAAGAAATCCGGCGCCCACCGGAGGTAAGGCACGCCTGCCTGCCAGGCCGCGATGATCTCGAACGTACGATAAGCGTGCATCTCCGCGTCGGTCTGGACCGGCAGGCTGGCGCGCGTGAGGAAGGGCCACGCGGCGAAGGTAGCCAGCAGGAACACGACCCCCCAGCCGGGGTCGAGGCGGACTCGTTGCAGGAGCTTCATGGGAGGCAAGGGGCGCAGTGTGGAAGGACGCCCCTCACGGAATACGGAATACGCAATACGCCGTATGGCGTAGAGCGCCCCAACGGCGCCAGATTCCGTATTGCGTAATGGTGTTACGCCAGCAGATCGGGAATTTGTTCGGGATGAGCGGCGACTCTGACCCGCGCGGCCTCGAGGGCTTTGATCTTGTCGGCGGCGAGGCCGGCGCCGCCCTCGACAATCGCGCCCGCGTGACCCATGCGCTTGCCGGGCGGCGCGGTCTGTCCGGCGATGAAGGCGACGACCGGCTTGCTCATGTGGTCGGCGATGAAGTCGGCAGCCTGCTCCTCGTCGTTCCCCCCGATCTCGCCAATCATCACCACCCGGTCGGTGTGCGGATCGGCCTCGAACAGCCGGAGCGCGTCAACAAAACTCGTGCCGTTCACCGGGTCGCCGCCGATGCCCACGCAGGTGGACTGGCCTAAGCCGCGCTGAGTGAGCGCGTGAATTACTTCGTAAGTCAGCGTGCCGGAGCGGGCGACAATGCCGATGTTCCCCGGCCGGGCGATGTGGCCGGGGATGATGCCGACCTTGGCCTCGCCGGGAGTCAGCAGGCCGGGACAATTCGGGCCGACGAGCCGCACGCCCTTCTGGTCGAGATAGCGGCGCACCCGCATCATATCCTGCACTGGAATGCCTTCGGTGATGCAGACGACGAGCGGGAGGCCGGCGTCGGCCGCTTCGAACATCGCGTCGGGCGCAAAACGGGCCGGGACGTAGAGGATGGCGCAGTTGGCGCCCGTGGATTCGACCGCGGCCTTGGCCGTGTCGAAGACTGGGATGCCCGCCGCCCAATCGCCCCCTCGCCCCGGTGTGACGCCCGCGACGACCTTGGTGCCGTAGGCAATCATCTGCTCGGTATGGAATAGCCCCTCGCGGCCGGTGATGCCCTGAACGAGGAGGCGAGTGTTTTTATCAACCAGAATGCTCATGTTTCATCTTGACTGACCACTAGATTGGCTGCTCGCCAGATCGAGACTTTGCGACTGAAACTGCTTTCTCTGCTGCCTCTGTCAGGGTAGCCGCCGTTATCATCCCCGTTGCGGTCAGGATGCGGCGTCCCTCTGCCTCGTTCGTTCCCACTAACCGCACAATCAAAGGCACATCGGTCGAGACCTGTTTCAGCGCTTCTACAATTCCTCGTGCGACTTCATCGCACCGGGTAATCCCCCCAAACACATTAATCAGCACGGCCTTGACTTTCGGGTCGGAGAGGATGATGCGGAGCGCCGCCGTGACCTTCTCGGCCTGCGCGCCGCCGCCGATGTCGAGGAAGTTGGCCGGCGCGCCGCCGAAATATTTGACGATGTCCATCGTCCCCATCGCCAACCCCGCGCCGTTCACCATGCAGCCGATCTCGCCGTCGAGTTTGACGTAGGAGAGGCCGTAGCGGCGCGCCTCGGTTTCCTGCGGCGATTCCTCGTCCAGGTCGCGCATCTCGGCCAGGTCCGGGTGACGGTAGAGGGCGTTGTCGTCGAGCACGATCTTCCCATCCAGCGCCACCAGGCGGTTGTCGCCGGTGATGACGAGCGGGTTGATCTCGGCCAACGTCGCATCGGTTTCCAGGTAGGTGGCGTACAGACCCGCCAGAATTTGTCCGAAGGCTTTCCAGTGCTCGCGCGGCAATCCGATGGCGAGCGCGACGTTGCGCGCCTGATACTCGCGCAGGCCCATGAGCGGGTCAACGTGTTCGCGGATGATCTTTTTGGGATCTTTCTGCGCCAGTTCCTCGATGTCTACGCCGCCCGCGCCCGAGGTGATGATCACCGGCCGTCTGGCCGCGCGGTCGTTGGTGAGGCCCAGGTAAATTTCCTGCTTGATGTCGGCCGCCTCGTCCACCAGCACCTTGCGGACAGGCAGGCCCTTGATGGTCATGCCGAGGATGCGGGCCGCCAGTTCCTCCGCCTCCTGCGCCGATTTGGCGAGTTGGATGCCGCCGGCCTTGCCACGCCCGCCCACCAGCACCTGGCTTTTGACGACCACCCGCCCGCCGAATTCGTCGGCGATGTCGTGCGCCTCGCGCGCGGTGGTGGCGACCTTGCCGCGGGGGATGGGAATGCCGCGCTGGGCAAAGAGCAGCTTGGACTGATATTCGTGGAGCTTCAAAGCGACCTCCAGGGTAGTTGTCAGTCAAGTTGAAAAGGATAGGTTCGTGGTGACCGCTTCGCGTTAGTCGTCGGCCAGCCAGGCCAGCGACTAAAGTCGCTACGACCTGTTGTAGAGCGGGCCGGATTATACCACCCGGAAGGAATTTGCCCAATGCGCGGGCGCAGGGCGCGGTTTTGGCCGGAGATAGTTTGCCAGTATAATCAGCCTGCCTGCTCACCCTCAGGCGCGTCCCGGCTATGGTATCATCGGCAACCGACATGACCCCTCTCGCCCCTTCTCCTACCCCCCTGGCCCTGCTCCTGGAACTGGGCCAGGCATTCCACTCGACGCTTGAACTGGACCCGCTGCTCGTCTCGATCCTGAAACAACTCCAAAGCGCCGTGCGCAGCGAGGGCGGCTCCATCTGGCTCTTGAGCCAGGAGCACGAGGAGCAGGTGTTGAAATGCACCCACGCCATCGGCCCGGACTCAGATCGGATTACTGGCCGGGTGATCCCGGCGGCGCGGTTCCTGGCGGCTTACCAGACCGTGGGCGGCCGCGCCGTGAAAATAGACAACACCGCCGCCGGCCCGGACCTGGGCTTTGACGAGGTCATCCGCGTGCGCGCCCGGAACATTATCATCGCCCCCCTGGTGGCCCGCGGCGATTTGCTGGGCACGATTAACGTCATCAACAAGCTCGGCCAGCCTGGCTTCACCGACGCCGACCGCGAGTTGTTGAGCGCGCTGGCCGGCCACGCCGCCGTCGCCATCCAGAACGCGCAGCTTTACAAGCAGCAAAGGCAAAACTCCGAGCGGCAGCGATTGCTCGACCAGATCAGCCGTCATCTCCAGCAGACGCTCGACCTGGACATCCTGATCCCGCGCATCTTCGGCGAGGTCAACAAAGCCATCAACGCCGAGGCTCAGTCCATCTGGCTGGTCAACGAGGAGGCCGGGAACATCATGTGCCGCTTTGCCACCGGGCCGGGAGCGGAGAATATTCGCAAAGTCACCGTGCCCATCGGCCGGGGCATCGTCGGCGCGTGCGTGGCCAACCAGGAGTCGATCATCATCGCCGACGCCCAGAACGACGTGCGCGTGTATCGCGGCGCGGACGAAAAGACCGGCTTTGTGACGCGCTCGCTCATGTCGGTCCCCATGGTGTTGGAGGGCCGCTCACTCGGCGCGATCCAGGCCGTCAACAAGCGCGACGGCGCGCTGTTCAACAAGGACGATCTCGACCTGTTCCGCAGCATTGCCGACAGCGCCGCGCTCGCCATCAGTAACGCGCAGTTGCTCACCAACCTGCAGGAGAGCTACGACCTGACCCTCGACGCGCTCTCGGCGGCGCTCGACCTGCGCGACCGGGAGACGGAAGGCCACTCCCGCCGTGTGGTGGAATATACCGCCCGGCTCGCCCGGCAGATCGGCCTGGACAAAGCCACGATCATGGATATCCGGCGCGGCTCGCTCATTCACGACATCGGCAAGATCGGCGTGCCCGATGCCGTGCTGCACAAACCCGGCCCGCTGGACGCCGCGGAACGCAAGATCATCGAGAAACACCCGCAGGCCGGCTATGAGATGCTGCTCGGCATCCCTTACCTGCAAGAGGAAATTAAGATCGTCCTCGCCCATCAGGAAAAGTGGGACGGGACCGGCTACCCCTTCGGCCTGAAGGGCGAGGCCATTCCGCTCGGGGCGCGGCTGTTCGCCATCGCCGACACGTTCGACGCGCTGACCTCCGACCGCCCTTACCGCAAAGGCCGCCCTTATGAATTAGCGCGCCAGATCATCGCCGAAGAGTCAGGCAAGCAATTCGACCCGCAGGCCGTGGAGGCCTTTCTGGCCGTCCCCCCGGAAGAGTGGATGCGGATCCGCGCGATGGTCATGGAAGAGGTCGCCCGGCGGCGCGCCCGGCACGAAGACCGGGTGCACAAAGCCCGGACGGGCCTCCTCAACCCGGATGTGCTCAAGAACCTGCCGGAACCGAAATGAAGCCCTCCGCCCAAAATCTCCCCTACGGCGGCCAGGCCGTCATCGAAGGCGTCATGATGCGCGGCTCGCAGGCGATGGCGGTGGCCGTCCGCGCGCCTGACCAACGGATTGTCCTGCATACCCAGCCGCTCGGCGCCATGTACCGCAATCGTTTCAGCCGCCTGCCTTTTGTGCGCGGCCTGTTGGGGTTGTGGGATGCGCTGGCGCTCGGCTGGCAAAGCCTGTCGTTCTCGGCGAACGTGGCCGGCGGCGAAGACGCGCAGCTGCGATTCGAAGGCCCGGTGGCCTGGGGGACCATCGCCATCTCGCTGACCTTCGGCATCGGATTGTTCTTCCTCGCCCCGGCGGCGGTCGCTCAGTTGGGCGAGGACTTCTTCGAGGTCGGCCCACTGCTGAGCAGCCTGCTCGAAGGCCTGATCCGCCTCGGCCTGATCATCGGCTATCTGTGGGCCATCGGCTTCATGCCCGACATCCGGCGGCTGTTCGGCTATCACGGCGCGGAACACAAGACCATCAACGCCTTCGAAGCCGGCGCGGAGCTGACCCCGGCCTCGGTCGCGCGCTTCCCGCTGGAGCACCCACGCTGCGGCACGGCCTTTCTGCTCACGGTCGTCGTCTTCTCAATCCTGCTCTTCGCGCTCCTCGGCCCGCTCCCGCTCTGGGCCAGGCTGGCCAGCCGGGTGCTGCTCATCCCGGTGATTGCCGGCCTCGCCTTCGAGTACATCCGCTTTACCGCGCGCCGCCTGTCGAATCCCTTCGTGCGTTTCCTCATCCTCCCCAACCTCGCCCTCCAGCGTCTGACCACCCGCGAGCCGGATGAGTCTATGCTGGAGGTCGCCATCGCTGCGTTTATGGCGATGCGGGAAAAAGAGAACGCGCCCTCGGCTGAAGCCGCTGTTCCTGTTCCCTAAACTCTTTACTCTATGCACGCAGGTAGTTCGCAGGGAGGTCGCCTATGACTGTCTACTCCGCTCTCCCTCAAACTGAAACGCTCGTGACTGGCGAAGAACTGCTGGCCATGGGCGATATTGGCCGGTGTGAGTTGATCAAAGGGAGGCTTGTGATGATGAGCCCGACTGGCGATGAACATGGCGGCTACGAAAGCAACTTCGACGAGCACCTCAAAGCTTTTGTAAGGCGCCACAAATTGGGAAAAGTCCGCGTGGGCGAAGTAGGCATCTACACCCGCCGCAGTCCGGACACCGTGCGCGGCGCGGATGTGGTTTTCATCTCGAATGAACGCTACGCCCAGCGCCAGAAAAAGGCGGGCTTTTTAGACGTTGCGCCGGACCTCATCGTCGAGATCACACCAGCACTTGCGGCTGGTGCAAGTGTGTCCCCCGACGACCGCTGGAGCGAAGTCAAACAGAAATTGCGCGAGTATTTCTCCATCGGCGTCAGACTCGTCTGGGTGGCTGACCCGGCGGACAAGACCGTCTATGCTTATCGCTCGTTGACGGACGTGCGCGAGTTCACCGAGAACGATATGCTTACCGGCGACGACGTTTTGCCTGGCTTCAGCGTGAAAGTGGCGGATTTGTTTGAGGAGTAACGAGCCACCGGATCGCTGAAACGCTTGTGCGCATTTGTTTCCGCGCCCAGGCTTTGTGATACAATTCGCCAACGGCAGGCAAAACCGGCCGTTTCCTTTTGCCTCCCCTAGACCGGACAGGTCTTAGAGACCTGTCCGGTCTTCTGAACTCTGCTAACACAATACAAGGAGATTTTCAATCATGCGACCTAAAATCACGCTCGTCGGCGTGGGCAACGTGGGCGCGTCGTGCGCCCTGTGGCTGGCCCGGCGCGGCCTCGCCGACCTCGTCCTCGTGGACATCCCCGCCGTCAAGACCATGCCCGTCGGCAAGGGCCTCGACCTGCTGCAGGCCGGGCCGATTGAAGGCTACAACGCCCGCATCCGGGGCAACGCCGATGGCTCGTACGACGGCACGGAGAACTCGGACATCGTCATCATCACCGGCGGCCTGCCGCGCAAGCCCGGCATGAGCCGCGAAGACCTGGTCGGCGCGAACCAGGCCGTCATCACCGACGTCCTCGACAAGGCCCTGCCGCGCTCGCCCAACGCCATCTACATTGTGGTGACGAATCCGCTCGACACGATGACCTACCTGGCGCTCAAGAAATCGGGACTGCCCAAGAACAAAGTCGTCGGGCAGGCGGGCCTCCTCGACTCGGCGCGCATGGCCGCGTTTGTCGCCCAGGAGCTCGACGTTTCAATTGAAAATGTGCAAACGGTCGTGCTCGGCGGGCACGGCGACGAGATGGTGCCCCTCACCCGCTACTCGACCGTGTTTGGCCGCCCGCTCGCCGAGTGGCTGCCGAAAGAAAAACTGGACGCGATCGTCGAGCGCACGCGCAAGGGCGGCGGCGAGATTGTGAACCTGCTCGGCACCTCAGCCTATTACGCGCCGGGCGCCGCGCTGGCCAAGATGGCCGAGGCGATTTTGCTCGACTCCAAACTCATCGTCCCGGCCTCCACCTACCTCGACGGCGAGTACGGCCTGCGGGACATCTGCTTCGGCGTGCCGGTCAAACTCGGCGCGAACGGCGTGGAGCAAATCATCGAATTCGCGCTCACCGACGAGGAGAAGGCCATGGCCGACAAGTCGGTGAAGATTATTCGAGAAACTATGAGTGCCCTGAAATTCTAAAGCGTATTTCGTATTGCGTATTACGTATTGCGTGGTCACTTACGTAATACGCAATACGCAACACGGAGAACCCCATGCTTCGGAGCAAATACGGCCTCGACTCCCTCGGCCTCGCCGGCGCCAGGCAAATCTGGAATCCCTCCCCGGCGGCCACGGTCGAACTGGCCCTGAGCCGGGGCGAGGGCAGACTCACCCCTGGCGGCGCGTTCCTGGCCATCACCCAGCCCTTCACCGGGCGTTCGCCCGACGACAAGTTTCTCGTCAAAGAACCAGGGAGCGACGGCAAAGTCTGGTGGGGCAAAGTCAACCGGCCTTTTGACCCGGACAAGTTTGAGCGGCTCAAGCAGGACATGCTCACCTACCTGGGCACAAAGGTGCTGGTCATCCGCGAACTCTACGCCTGCGCCGACCCGGCCCACCGCCTGAAAGTGCGGCTGGTCTCCGAAAGCGCGTGGCACACGCTCTTCGCGCACGACCTGTTCATTCGCCCCTCCGCCGCCGAGTTGGCCGATTTCGAGCCGAGCTTCACGATCCTGCACGCGCCGGAGTTTCATCCTGACCCGGCGCGGCACGGCACGCGCCAGCCGCCCTCCGGCCCGACCGCGGCGATCATCCTGAACTTCGCCACGAACACCATCTTGATTGCCGGCACGCGCTACGCAGGTGAGATCAAGAAATCCATCTTCACTGTGCTCAACTACCTGCTGCCCAATCGAGGTGTGCTCTCGATGCACTGCTCGGCCAACACCGGCCCCCGAGGCGACACGGCCCTGTTCTTTGGCTTGTCCGGCACGGGCAAGACGACGCTCTCCGCCGATGCCACGCGCGGCCTCATCGGCGACGACGAGCACGGCTGGAGCGACGACGGCATCTTCAACTTCGAGGGGGGGTGCTACGCCAAGGTCATCCGCCTCTCGCCGGAGGCCGAGCCGGAGATTTATTCGACGCTTAACCGGTTCGGCACGGTGCTCGAAAACGTGGTGATGGACGACGAGACCCGCGCGCTCGACCTCGACAGTGAAGCCATCACCGAAAACACCCGCGCGGCCTATCCCATCCACTTCATCGCCAACCATGTCCCCGACGGGCGCGGCCAGCATCCCCGGAATATCCTCTTTCTTTCGGCGGATGCGTTCGGCGTGCTGCCCCCAGTGAGCCGCCTTACGCCCGCGCAGGCCATGTACTACTTCCTCTCCGGCTACACCGCCAAACTGGCTGGCACCGAGCGCGGCGTCACCGAGCCGCAGGCCACGTTCTCGACCTGCTTCGGCTCGGTGTTCATGGTGCATCACCCCACGGTCTACGCCGAGATGCTGGGCAATCTCATCGCCAAGCACAAGACCAAAGTGTGGCTGCTCAACACCGGCTGGAGCGGCGGGCCATACGGCGTTGGCGCACGCATGAAGATCGCCTTCACCCGCGCGATCGTGCGCGCCATCCTCGACGGCTCGCTGGCGAAGGTCGAGACCGCGCCCGATCCGATCTTCGGGCTGGGCATCCCACTCAGTGCGCCGGGCGTCCCAGCCCGAGTGCTCAAGCCGCGCAATACCTGGGCGGACAAGGCGGCCTACGACGCCAAAGCCAGAGACCTGGCCGCGCGCTTCGTCGAGAACTTCAAACAGTTCGGCGATCAGGTTGATCCGACAATCACGGCGGCCGGGCCAAAGGTGTAAGCGCAGGAGAAATGTAAATTGTCCCCGCCGGGAGGACGTTATCTCTTGCGTTCCCGCCGCTGACAGGCAGCCGCTCGGCGTCCGGTTGGCGATACAGTCCGATACTCAGGCGATAGGCACCAAGCGGCAGATCGGCTGGCAGAGAGAGGGTCACCTGACTGGTGAGGATGTCTCCTGCCTGCCACTGCGAGGTGGGGTAAATCTCGCCCAGGACCGGCTCATCTTTCTGGGTGATCAACTCGCCCGCCGGGCCGAAGAGGTGGGCGAATAAAGTCAGGTCTTCTTTCACAGGCATCCTGGCGCGCCAGACAAAATACGCCGTCAGGTCCTGGCCCGCGCGGGCCTGCCCCGGCAGGGCGACGCTCAACAGGTGCAGGGCTGGCTCAAAGGTCGCCACTGGCGGCAGGTTCTCTACGACCCGCAGGTTGGAGATAACTGTCCCCGCCGGGGAAGAAGCGGCCTGGCTCCCCAGTTGTCCCTCGTCCACAAACTCGATTACGTTCAATCCCTGCGCGAAATCTATCGGCTCGCTCAGATAAGGGGCGGCCTGGCCGACGACAAAACGTCCGGCCGGCTGGCGATTGACCCACAACGAGAGCCGGCGAGTCCCCGCGGCCAGGTCGGCCCCGAAGCTCAGCCGCCCGGCGCGCGCCTGCGGCTCGTGGAGGTAAATCACGCCGCGCTGTTGGATGCGCGCCGCCTCGTGGCGATCAGGCAGCCCTGCTTCCCAGCCCTCGCCCTGCAGCCAGAAGGCTTCGCCGGGCTGGTAATCCGCCCTGGGCGCCTGGAACAACGCCGCCTGGCCGTCTTCACTGACAGCCGGCCCCAACAGTAGTTCCAGTTGTCGGCGCACTGTCCCCGACGAGTCGGCGGCCGCATCGTAGACCACCCAGCCAATGCCGGCAGCGTCCAGGGCCGCTAAGCGCTGCTCGACGGTGGGGAGAGGCAGACCGGGCACGGCGCTGGGCGACGACAACAGTTGGCGATAGAAAGCCTGGCGCTGCTCGACTTCGGGCAAAGTGCGGTAGACTCGACCGCCGACGAGCGGCAATTGGTGAACTGTCTGCCAATACAGCGCGCGTTGGTTGGCGCCATAGGAACTCCCCGGTAGTTGAACGACCGCGCGCGCGGGTGTGGCAGCGGCGAGGGCGTGGATGGGCGCAGGAACGTCGGCGGAAGAAGTGGGGAAGGGGAACCGCACCTGGTACTCGGCCAGGATAATCAGCGAGACAAGCCCTATCCACAAGATGGGACGGGTCTTGAGCGCAGTCAACTGGAGAAGCTGCCGCGCGCCCAGCACGGCCAGCACGGAGACTGCCAGCATCACTAACACCGTCAAACGACTGGGGGTGCGGCTCCATTGGATAAGAGGCAAGTTGGCAATGAAGGCGTAGGGCATCAGGACGGAATAAGGTTTGCCATCTATCGGGATCGTGACCGGCTGTCCACCCACCTTGAGGATGGGACCTAACGCCAGGATGCCGCCGCCTAAGGCCAGCAAAAGCCAGGGCCGACTTTCGCGGCGCTGAGTATAGGCGCCCAGGATTGACAGCGCGAGGGCCAGCCAACCCACGTAAGTGAGTTGCGAGTAGTGAGCCAGGCCGGTCGCGTATCGAGCCAGCGGCGTTGACCCGATGAACGGGTTTTCGGCTGAGGGGAGGAAATAAGCGAGGGCATCTGCGCTGAGAGCCACGAGTCCACCCTCCGGCGTCCAGAGTGGACCGCGGCTGCTCTCGCGCAAGGCCGGGTAGAGCAGAAGGCCGATTGCGACGGCGGCCAGCCCCAGCGCAAGGGCCAGCGCCAGCAGCCGGCCACGCTGCCAGAAAGCGCGTCTCTCGGTCCACCAGGCGTGACCGACCATAACCAGGGTGAGTGGCGCGACGCAGTACACGAGGTAAATCGGATGGATCGTCCCGGCGAGGGTGAACGCCAGCGCAGCGCCCAGACTGTTGCGCCAGGTGGGAGCGCGCAAGACGCGGAGCAGCATCAGCGCCGCCAGCGGCAGCGCGAACACGACGATGAGAAAGAGATGACCTGCCAGGGCGTGAGCCATCCGGGCCGGAAAAAAGGCCCAGATCAGTCCGCCCACAAAACTGGCCTTCCGGTCGCTGCTGACTTCCAGGCACAGCGCATAGCCGCAGACGCCGCTTAAGACGAAGGAACTCAGGAAGACGACATTGTAGGCAAAAACGGGGGAGCGCAGCGCGGCCAGCGGCAGAGCCAGCAAGAACGTCTGCGACATGAGTGGATAAAGCGGGAAACTCTGCCCCACCGGGTAATCGAGGACGGGGATCGAGAGAGGCGATACGCGCAGATCAACCAGCGCGTGTTTCCACCACCAGATGCCCCAAACGGATTCCCGGACATCCGCGCCGCTGGTCGTTTCGCCGGCCAACCGCGTATCCAGGTGAAAGGCGGCGGGATAGGTGACGACGAGGGTGCAGAGCAAGTAAAGCAGGCCGATCAGCAACCAGGGGGACCAGCGATGAGCGGCGAGCAGCCGAAGCCGGCTGGTGATGGAAAGAACAGGTAGTTTAGCTGCCATCTCAACTCTTCATGTTGCATTTACCGTCTTTTCGTCAACGGATGGAACGGATTGAACCGCTTCGCGAAAATCCGGCCGCGAAGCGTCCGTTCCATCCGTTGAAAAAACACCCGTAAACCGATTAGGAAACTGCCCTAATCTAATGCAAATGGAAAACGCTGTAAAGCGCGGTGAAGCATGATAGAATCTAACGGAACAACCGGAAGCATCGCTCATGCCGCTCGATTTTCCCGGCGCTATCATTCCTTTCTCTCGCCATCACCTCCTCGTCTACGGCCCCGACGCCGACGCGCTGGGCCTCGCCGAACCGCTCTTCGGCCCGCCGGTTCACCTCCGCCCCGGCTATCGTTTCTTCGCCCGCGAAGAATACCTGCTCCCGGCCGAAGTCATTGACGACCACGGCCACCGCTTCGCCACGCCGGACTGTTACGAGTGGATTGAGCGACGTGGCGACGCCTTCCCGCGTTCGGATATTGTCGGCGTCCTGGCCCCGTCCGGCGAAAAGCATTCTGCTTTCATGAAAGAAATGGATTTAGCCGAGATGGCCCTCTTTGCAACGGCGGCGGGACAAGCCGGCCACCGGCCCTACATCCGCCTGGATTTGGCCTTAGAAGCGCGCGCCCAGCCCGACGAATATGCCCTGACCCCGGCCGAGTTTCCGATTCCACTCTTTTCCCGCGCCCTCCCCTGTTACCGGCTCGCACCCGGCGTTTTTGGCGCGGTGGGCGCGGCCATCCTGGCGCAACTGCTCGCCTCGCGCCGTTGGGACTGGAAATTGACGTTTGACGAGATTGACGATATGACTGGAGCCTGACCTCATGAATACCTTC
>DAOTXG010000172.1:0-5619 GCA_034435515.1 Anaerolineales bacterium | reverse complement strand
GCCCGAAAAGGTATCTACACTCAATACGATTTGCAGTGTTGCTTGAATCGGACTTTCGAGTTTCTCTTGCCTAAAGAGGACTGCATCCCTTCCTGGATTCTGGCTGAGCCGGATTTGTTTGTTCCCTTCCTGGCGGGTTATACCGACGCCGAGGGCTCCTTCAGTATCGAGAAAGACGGCACGTCACGCTTTACTTTGGGATCCTATGACGTAACCATCTTACATCAAGTTCACCATATGTTGGCCAGTCAGTTCGGGCTCGTATGCCCATCGCCTTACCTGTCCACTCCCAAAGGACATCTAATGACAGGGGGATACAAATCACGAAAGGACTTTTGGACATTGCAGATAAGGCGTAAATCTGCTCTATCTCGTTTATGCGCGCTATTGGATCCGCATCTGAAGCATAGCAAAAGGCGGCAAGATATGCACAAGGTATGGCAAAATGTGATCGCGCGCGGTGTTGAGGAGAACGAATAAGCATGACTAAGCATTACCACATCTGGACCTCTGGATGTCAGATGAATGAAAGCGACTCTCAACGCGTCGCCAGCACACTGGAGAAATTGGGCTACCGCGCCGTGGATGAGGTCGAGCAGGCCGATGTCGTCGTGCTTAATACCTGCACCGTCCGCCAAAGTGCTGAGGACAAAGCCTACGGCTACCTCAACTCCCTGCGCCCGCTCAAGCAAAGGCGTCCGGATTTGGTTATCAATCTGATGGGCTGCCTGGTCGGCGTGCGGGGCGCGGAAAAACTCCGGGCGAAACTTCCTTACGTGGACGTGTTCTCGCCGCCCTCTGAGCCGGGGCCGCTCGTCAAATTTCTGGCCGAGCGCGATGGGCGCGACTTGATGGAGGCCGAGACGCTCCAGCGTTTTGCCTTTCAGGATGAAGCCACCACCATGCTTCGGCCCTCGGATGGCGCGTTCATTTTGCCCGAAGCATTGCGCGGCAATTTAGTTTCTGCTCATATTCCTATTGTCTATGGCTGTTCACACGCCTGCGCGTTCTGCCAGATTCCGCTGAAGCGCGGCATCGAGCGCTCGCGCCCGGTGGGCGAGATCGCCGCCGAGGCGCGCTCGCTGGCCGCGCAGGGCGTGAAGGAGGTGACGCTCCTGGGACAGATCGTGGACCGTTATGGCAAGGACATCCCCGACGGGCCGAACCTGGCCCAACTGCTGCGCGTCGTCCACGGGGTCGAGGGCATCGAGCGCATCCGCTTCCTCACCTCGCACCCCAACTACATGACCGACGAACTGCTCGAAACGGTGGCCGAACTGCCCAGGGTGTGTGAGCACATCGAAGTCCCGGTGCAAGCCGGGGACGACGAAGTCCTGCGCAACATGAAGCGCGGCTACACCAGCGAGGACTACCGCCGCCTGGTCGAGCGCATCCGTGAGATCATCCCGCACAGTTCAATTGCGACCGACATCATCGTCGGCTTCCCCGGCGAAACCGAGGCGCAGTTCCAGCGCACTTACGACCTGCTGGCCGAGTTGAAGCTCGACGTCGCGCACCTGGCGCGCTACTCTCCCCGCCCCGGCACGGTCGCCGAGCGCCGCATGCCCGACGACGTGCCAGAAGACGAGAAGATGCGCCGCTTCCGCGCGCTCGAAGACTTGCAGGCGCGGGTCGCGACCGAGATCAACGCGCGCTTGCTCGGTCAGACGGTCGAGGCGCTGGTCGAGGAAGAGCACAAGGGCAAGTGGAAGGGCCGCACGCGCACGAACAAGCTCGTCTTCCTCCCCCTGAACGGCGCGGACTTGAAAGGCCAGACCGTGCGGGCGACGGTGACGCATACCAGCCCGTGGAGCCTGCAGGGCGAATTGGCGCGCGAGTCAATTCCGTTGCCCGTCCTGACGTGAGTTTTTGGAACCACGAAGAGCACGAAGTAACCGCTCATCGCTTTCGCCGGAGAATAAATTCTCCGGCTGAAAACATGAAAGTTGGCTAAAGCCAACTGGTTCTCTAACAGCCGGATTTACGCGAAGCGGGCTTCCAGGCTTTTAGTCGGGAAATTCATTTCCCGGCGCAGCGGCGGGAGCAATTACGCGTGAAGAGTCACCGCGGTTGAAACGCAAAGCGGTTGCGTATCCGTTGACACCGAGTCAAAATCATCAGATCATTTTCTTAACTGCTATAAGTGAAACCCGTTTTCCCCCCAGGAAGCGGGTTTCTTTTTTGCCGTCCGCCTTTGCCCTCCATCGCGCTTCGTCTTATACTTACGTCGCTCAAGGAATCCAAGCGCTATGCCGACCCTGCAGGAATTCTGGAAGCCCCTCTTCAACGCCTTTGATCCCTGGGGCGAGCTGGTGACCGCCACAGACCTGGCGCGCTACTACGTGGAGCGCGAGAAAAGCCCGCTCGACCAACTCGCTACTGATCTGCAGCTCAGCCGGCAGCCGGAAAAGGCGCTGCTCGTGGGGCATATTGGCTCAGGCAAGACCTCCAGCCTGGCCCGGTTGCGCGAACACCTGAAGGATTTGTTCTTCATTGTGCCGCTCAACGCCGAAACCAGCCTGTCTACGTTCAACATCGGCCATGCGGAGGTCCTGGTGCATCTCGGTCTGGGCGTATATTACGAGGCGCGCCGCCAGGAAGCGCCGATCTCCGGCGACAAGTTCAACAAACTTGTGGACAGCCTCCGCACGCTGATCAGCGAGCAAGGCGAAAGCGGCGCGGCGGCGTGGTCGTCGGACAAGGTGCTGGAAAAAATTGGGGTGATGATCAAGTACGGTTTCTCGGGCGCTCTCACCTCTAAACTGGAAGTTCGTCCAGTCGTGGCGGAGGTGGTCAATCGCGTGAATGATATCCTGGCGGAGGTGGAGGGGCATACGGGCAAGCCCGTTTTGGTGACGTTAGATGGCTTGGACAAGCTGGACGTCGCCGTGGCGCGGGACGTATTCGCGCACAGCACGCTGCTGACGCGCCCCGCCTGCCATGTCATCTACACCATTCCTATTCCCCTGCGCTACGACTCCAGTTTCAGTCACGCCATTGCCAATTTTCGGGTGTGCGATTTGCCCAATTTCAAGATCAACCACCGGAATGGCACATCGTATCCATCTGGCCGCGCGAGGCTGGGGGAGGTGATTCGGAAGCGGATTGCCGATCATGTTTCGGCCAAGAATCCTGCATTCACAGAGGAGGCCATCGCCGTGTTGGTGGAAATGAGCGGCGGCCTGTTGCGCGACCTCATCCGGCTGGCGCAGACGGCGTGTCGTGAAGCCTTTATTGCCCAAACCGACCGCGTTGACGAGCGCCTGGCGCGCGCTGCGGTGCAGGCGTTGACGAACGAGCAGGCGGCCAATCTGCGCACCGTGCATTGGGAGGAGTTGCAGCAAGTCTATCGTACGAAACGCTTGACCACCCGCATCGAAGAACTCAACGTGGCGGGGGAGGTCAAGAAAGTGGTCGTGTGCGATCAACTGCTCGAAGGCCGACACATCTTCGCCTACGTGAACGACGAGACCTGGTTTGACGTTCATCCTGTGCTCACCTCCAACCTGGCCCGGTAATCCATGTCCCCTGCCCCTATCCCAACCGCTCCTCCCCTGGAGAAATTGACGCTCGCCCTGGAGTTGCCCGAGCGGAGCGCGTTGACGTTCGCGCTCGCGCCAGACGAAACGCGGCCAGCAGCGGCGGCGGCGCTGAGCCGGCGGCTGGGGCCGCGCGCGGCCCTGCGAGAGTTTCATCTGTCCCCCGATCCTTTCGGCCTGCTGAAATTCTTGGAGGCGCTTCCCACTGAGAATCGCCCCCGCATCGTCTACGTGTATGGTCTCGACGGCCTGCCGACCGAGCGCCGCCTGGAAACTTTGCGCGCGCTCAACTTTCACCGGGAAAGCCTGCGTGAGCGGGGCATCAGCCTCGTCTTCTGGGTCACCCCGCCGACGCTTAGCGATTTTGCGACCCTCGCCCCCGACCTGTGGAGTGTCCGCAGTGGTGTGTTCGACCTCTCCGCTATTCCGGTCTCCCCGCTGGCCCAACAACGCGCCGAGTATCTCGGCCACCTCCGCCGTTTCCATCGCGCGCTCGACTTGAAACTGCCGCAGCTGGAAAACTTCACCCGCGAACTGCTGTTGGAGGAGGTGTACGTGCCGCTGCTGGCCCGGCCCGATCTGCCTGCTGGGGAGACGTGGGAGCGGCGTCTAGCCGGACGCGCCTTTGATCCACACGAAGCCCGCGTGGTCAGAGAGACGCCGGAGGCCGATATCGAAGTTGCCGCTGGGAGCGCCGCTCCTGTGCCTGTCGAACAGGCCCTGGCCGAGAAATCGCGCGTCGTCGTCATCGGCGACCCTGGTTCCGGCAAGACCACGCTGCTCAAGCACCTCGCGCTGCGCCTGGCTTCCGAGCCAAACGCCCCGCTGCCCCTCCTCGTCCCGCTCAACGCCTACGCCGAGGCGCTCTCCCGCGCCGACCGCAATCTCCAACAATTTCTCCCCGAATATTTCGCCGGGCGCGCGCAGGGCGCAGCCGACCTCGCGCCGCTGTTCGACAGCGCCATCCAGCAAGGGCAGGCGGTGATCCTGCTCGACGGGCTGGACGAAGTCCAAAGAGACCGAAAGCATCTGGTTGAGAAAGTGGAAACCTTCGCGCGCGAGGCCGCCGCGCGCGGCAATAAACTCGTCGTCACCAGCCGCATCGTGGGCTACCGTGAGTTGCCGCTTGACCCGAAAGAATGGGCGCTGTACACGCTGTTGGATTTCGACCGCCCGGCTATCGAGGAGTTTGCGGCGAAGTGGTGCGCTGCCTTCGAGATCAGCACGCTCGGGGACACGCCCGAAGCCCGCACCGCCGCCGAGGCCGAGCGCCAGGATTTGCTCGAAGCCATAGACGCCAGCCCTGGCGTCGAGCGCCTCGCCAGCAACCCGCTTCTGCTCACCATCCTCGCGCTCATCAAAAGGCAGGGCGTCTCACTCCCCAACCGCCGGGTCGAGCTCTACGAACTCTATCTCAAGACGCTCATCAGCGCGTGGAACAAGTCCCGCGCGCTCGACAAGCGCCCGGTCGGGCCGGAGATGGATTACCTGCAAACCGTCGCCGTGCTGGGGCCGCTCGCGCTCTGGCTGAGGGAGGAGAACCCAACCGCTGGGCTGGTCCCCGAAGAGCGGCTGATCGAGTGGCTGACCCATTACTACGCAGGCGACGAGTGGCAGCTGCCACGGGGCGAAGCTCGCAGGTCAGCGCACGAGTTCCTGGACAGCGTGCGCCAATACTCCAACCTGCTGCTCGAACGCGGGCAGGGGCGCTTCGGCTTCATGCACCTCACCTTTGAAGAGGCGTTGGCGGCGCGCGGGCTGGTGCAGCTGGGACAGTTGAAACTCGACGACAGCCTGGCCGTCATCCGGCGGCATCTGGCCGACCCCGGCTGGCGCGAGACGATCTTGCTGGCCGTGGGCGTGTGGGGGCTGGTGCGCGAACAGCCGCGCGTGGCCGGGGAGGCGGCGCGGGCCATGCTGAGGATGGAGTGCACCGGCGAGGACGCGGGAAAGAATATCCTCCTGGCCGGCGCGTGCCTGGAAGACGTGGGCGAATTAGGGCTGGGCAAAGCCGCCGCGAGGGACATTACCGACGCGCTGCTCAGCGCCTACCGTGACCGTTCACTCCCACCGACTGTCC
>DAOTXG010000171.1:0-3981 GCA_034435515.1 Anaerolineales bacterium | reverse complement strand
CGCGAAAGGCGACGTGACGGCGCAGGCGTTCGTTTCCCGGCGCGTCGTCTATCCCGATATGCAGTTGCATATTGCCGCAGTCATACCAGACCCCCCCGCGCGCCAGCAGTTGCGGGGGCTTGGGGATTTCCTTCAGCCCGAGCACGTTTCCATAAAAGGCGCGCACCTGCTCCTCGCTCCCCGGCGGCGCAGAAATCTGGACGTGGTCAATGGCTTCGACGAGCATAGCGCCCTCCAGAGATACAAGAGCGTGTTATTTCAATTCCGGCAGCCACCTGTGCTGATCCCCCGCCAGTTCTATGTTGGCGGCCAAATCCAGCCAATAGTACTCGAAAGTCATCCCGCTGTCCTCCCCCTGGCCGTGGACGACGTGCGTCCAGTGGTCAGGCGTGGCGTCGGGCGCGGCGAGATGAAAGACGTGGCGGACTTGATTCCAATTCTTTTCCAGGTGTTCGTCCAATTTGCGGACGAGGCGCAAACTATCCAATCCTGACTCTTCGTGAGCCTCGCGGAAAAGCGCCGCCTCGATAGGCTCCCCTGGCTCGACCGTCCCGGCTGGAACCTGCACGCCTGCTTCGGGATGGTCACGGTGCTTGAAGACGAGCAACTGGCGGGCGCCATTACGCTGGCGGGTAATGTAGGCGAGGACTTTGTGCTTCATCTTAAGGTCCGACGATGTGAATCTGTTCGAGTTCAACCGCATTGTCGTACACCCGCCCGAGCTCGTCGGCGGCGGTCAGCCGTTCCAGCGTGCCTGAGTCGTACCAGCCGATGAGCACTTGATAATCCGCGGGCGGAACGTCGTCTGGGAGAGGCAGTGCGTACCGGTCGGCGATGACTTCACCGGGCGACCACTGCCACGCAGGGTAAAAGTTGTTGCACGGCTCGGCGTCGTGCTGGGCGTAGATGCGGCTGCCATCCGTCCGGAGTGGGCCGACCAGGTGGATGAATATCTTGTAAGCCGCGGGCGTGGCTTGTCGCGCTTCCCACGTGACGTTCAACTGGAGTGTGTCTCCTGGGCTGAGCGCCGTCGTCGCGATGGCATATCCGCGCATTTGCACCAACCCGCCAAAGTCCGCGTGGCGCGTTGCGCCGACGGCGAGGTGAGCCGTTTGACCGGCGGGAATCTGGTAGAGCACCGCGTAAAGCGAGTCCCCGTTGAATTCGTGAGCGATTTCCGTCCCGGCCGGAAAAACTGTCTTCACCGCAGACAGGGTAAACGGGTCCTCAGCCTCAGGGACGATAACCGCATAGACCGTGTTCGCCGTCGTGACCGACGGGACGACGAGGCACTGCCGCCCGTCGAAATACTTGAAGCGCCGGTAGGTCTCCGCGCCGAGGGTATACTCGAAAGTCGGATACGTGCGGTACACGGGCGTCTCGAACAGCGCCGAGCCTGGGGGCGCGGCTCGCAACTGCCGCGCAACCCATTGCAAGCCCACGTCGAAGGCGATGAATAAATTATGGTTCTGCCCCCACCTGACGAAGTAATCACGGGCGGTGAGCGACGCCGAAAAGACGAGGGCCAGTACGACGACGATGCGACTCGCCCACCGGCCGGCGATCGGCCAATTCCAGGCGGCCTCCATCCCTCGCGCAATCAGCAATGCGATAGCCGGCGTCGCCATCACCGTGCGCCCGAAGTGCGGCGCGTATTCGGTGAGGACAGACGGCAGCAGGCCCACGCCGAGCCACAGCCACAATATTAACGACTCGGGTTGGTGCCACTTCCACAAACATAGCCCCGCGCCGAGCAGGAAGAAACCGGCCTGCGCCGGGTCGAGCGCGGGGCGGAGAGGAAGATTGTATTTCCAATCCCCGTCACCCCGGAAAAAGAGGCCCTCCACAACTTTGAGCATGTTCTCTGCCAGGATGAGAAGCGGTTGTCCGGTCTTGAGCGTGGCCTGGGTGACCTGGCCGTAACGATTGAAAAACCAGTGCGGGTTCTGGATGAAGAATACGATGAGCGGCGAAAAGACGAGCAACGCCGCGCCGATGGCCAGCAGCCCGCCCGCCAGCAACGCCTCACGCCGGTTGCGACGGGCGATCACCAGCACAAGCCCCGCACCCAGTGGGACCAGCGGGAACAGCCGGAAGGCGATGTAGGCGTCGAGGCCCAGCCCCAGCGCCGCCCCGGCGAGGGCATAGGCCTGGAGACTGCCCGTGCGCACACCGCGCCAGAACGCCGCCATTGCGCCCGCGGCGGCGACCGCCGATAGAATTTGTTGCATTCCGAGGCGGCTGAAGTTGAGATGCCAGTAGAACGTCGCCAAGACCACGCCGCTCAGCACCCCCATGCCGCGTCTCGGGAACATCTCAGTCCCGAGACGTAGTGTGGCGGCCACGCCGATGATCCCGGCCCAGGCGGACATCAATCGCCCGGCCCAGGGGACAGGGCCGAGCATCAGCAGGGTGAGGGACGAGAGATAGGCGAATAGCGGCTCATTGCCCTGATTATCGGTAATGAAAACCGGGAAGACCTCGGCGCGCACGATCTCTTGCGCGCGCAAGAGGTGGAACGCCTCGTCGTGGTGCAAACCCGGCGGTGTCTGACTGATGCGCCAGAGACGAAAGAGGGCGGCGATCAACAAGACGCCGACTGCCAGGGCAAACCGCTGCTTAGGAGACCAGCGCATTCAGCCCCTCGACCAGCCGCTGGCCTGCGCCCAGTGTCCGCTCCACCGGCGTCGCGTACGAAAACCGGATCCACTCTGCGCCGAACTCGGAGAAGTAGACGCCCGGCACGACGGCCAGGCCGTGCTGTTCGGCGAGGTGCTGGCCGAGCGGCTCGGTGTCTTTCCAGCCTCTGGCGTTGAGCCACTTGCCCACGTTGATAAAGGCGTAGTAGCCCTTACCCAGGATGTATTGAAAGCCGTGCTCGTCGAGAAAATCCTTGAGCACTCTGCGGCTGGCATTCGTCGGCTCGACGATGGCGCGCGAGACTTTCTCGTAGCCTATCTCGTAAGCCGCCATCGCCACTGCCAGTGAATAGAAGCTCGGCACGACGGTATGCGAGGCGCGAGCCGCGATGAATTTGACCACCTCTTCTGATGCGATGAGGTGGCAGTTACGGATGTTCGAGCCGCCGAGCGACTTGGTGAGGCCATCCAGGAACATCAGCCGCTGGCGCTCGCCGGCGTCGAAATGCTGGAGGAAGGTGTTGAGGTTCATCGGCTGTTCGTCGGTGACGTAGTGATACATCCAGTCGAACAGCACGAAGGCCACGCCGAGGCGCAGGGCGGCCCTGGCGAGCGCCGCCTGCTTTTCAGGCGAAAGGGTCAAGCCGGTCGGGTTGTCCGGGCAGGTGATAACGAGGCCCGCGATCTTGCGCCCGCTCCGGGCGGCGAACTCGACGCAGGCGGCCAGCGCATCTTCGGAGTACGCCCAGCCGTCGTCGGCGCGGCCGGGCGCGAGCAGGACATTCGCGCCCACCCCGTACGGCCCCCAGTTGTACGAGATCCACGGCACGCGCGACACGACGATGGGGTCGCCCGTCCGCCCGTGGCCGAGGGCAAGCATCGCGGCATAGGCTTTCACCAGCGCGTCGCGCCCGCCCTGCGCGCCAATCACGTTGTTCGGCCCAAGGCCCGTGGCCGCGTCGAGTCTCCAGTATTGCTCCACCACCGCCTTGCGGTAGGCCTCGGTGCCGAAGGGCATGTCGTAAGCCGTCCCATGTTCCATCTGCAATTGATGCGCGTGCTCCAGCACTTCTTTGGGGACGCCGGGCAGACTCGCCCCGCCATCTCCCTGCGAGGCGTCGAAGGTCTGGCCGTTGGGATAGGATCGCCGGTAAACGGCGAGGCTCTTGTTGATCAGGAACATCCGCGAGGGAGGGATGGGCGCCAATTGGGCCAGGTAATCTCCCACGGGGATCAGGTTTCCCTCCGTATGGGCATAAACAGGCGAGTCGGGTGAGGTCATGGTTGTCCTTTCATGGAGCAAATTCCAACCAGACCCTAAGGGTCTCAGAGACCCTTAGGG
>DAOTXG010000170.1:0-4042 GCA_034435515.1 Anaerolineales bacterium | reverse complement strand
GGTGCCTCCGTCGTCCACGGCCCCGACCGTGATGACGAAGGGATCGTTCGCGGGCGGGTACAACATGTTTTTGCCCGCGTTACCCGCCGAGACGACGACGACGATCTTGTTGAACCACAGGATCTCCACCGCCGCAGCCAGGGGACTGGTGTGGTAAGACTCCGGCACGGCGCTGCTCAACGACAGGCTGACCACCCGGATGTTGTCAGCGTCCTTGTGTTCCAGAACCCACTGCAATCCGTAGACGACGCTGGACTCGGTGGCCTGGCCCTCGTCATCGCTGACTTTGACGCTCACCAGGTTGACCTGTGGGGCGACGCCGAGGTATTGACCGTCGGAGAGCCGACCGTCGCCGCCAATGATGCCGGCCATATGGGTGCCATGCCCGTAGCCATCGTAATGGGCAGCGGCGTTTCCATCGGAGGCCGTCCGGTCCACCACGCGCCTCACCAGATCCGGGTGTGGGTCAATGCCGCTATCCACCACGGCGACTGTGATCCCCTGTCCTTGCAAGTAGGGCGCGCTATTCCACACCTGATCCGCCCGGGTGGCCTGGATGTAGGTGTTCGCCAGGTTCGCCGTATCGACGCATTCATCGCACGCCGTCTCGACGATGGGCGCGTCGAGCGACACCCAGCGCACGCCGGGACTGGCGGCCAGGTGGGGCACGGCTTTCGCCGGCAGTTCGGCGGCGAAGGCGGTGATGATGTGCAAGTCCTGGGTGACCACCCCGCCCAGCGCCCTCACCCGTGACTCGACGCTGCCATCCTGCGCCAGTTTTTGCACGATGACGCTCACCACCTGATCCGGGTTTTCTGCGGCCATCTCCAGCAGCCGCGGCTGAGCCAGCAGCGGCGCGCGGCCCGGCAACGCGGCCGGGCCGCCCAGGCCGATCACCAAGAGTAGCGCCGCCAACAGTTGAAACGGTTGTGGCCGCTTGTTCATATCCGTTGCGCTCGCGTGAGAGTTTTTCGTGAGTTCATTTTCGCCGTTGGTCGCCGGGCGCTTACGGCCCCCAGTACGTGCTGTTCCAGTTGACCGAATTCCAGTTGACGCTGTTCCAGTTGACCGAGTTCCAGTTGACGCTGCCCCAGAGCAGGGGTTGGGAACCGGTCCACAGCAACAGGCTGGCTTGCAGGCCCGTATTGGCCGATTGGGTCGTCGCGCCTGTCACAGCCGCATAGACGTTGAGATAAGGCTTGCGGCCGGCGGCAGTGTCAATGAGGCTGCCCGTGTTGACCAGGCGATATTTCACCTGATCGGGCGTCAGGTTCGGCTCGTCTTGGAGCAGCAAGGCCGCGGCCCCCGCCACCATCGGCGCGGCCATGGAAGTGCCGCTCAGCCGGAAGTACTCGCCATTGTAGGCCGTCCGGTCGGGATACTGTGCGCCCCAGGAGGAGTTCTTGCTCAAGACGCTGTAAATGCTCGTGCCCGGCGCGACGATGTCCGGCTTGCTGAATCCATCCAGCGTGACGCCGGACGCCGAGTAAGAGGCGGTGACGTCGTCGTTCCGGCGGGTGGTGCCTTTTTCATCGCTGGCGCCCACGGTGATGATGAACGGATCATTCGCGGGCGCGGCGTTGATGGTGTTGTAGCCACCCGTCGCGCTGATGTTCCCGGCCGAGGCGACGACGACGATGCCGTTGAACCACAGAATCTCGGCCGCGGCGTCCAGCGGGCTGGTGTGGTAAGACTGATCGACAGTGGCATTGATGGAGAGATTGACCACGCGGATGTTGTAAGCGGCCTTGTTGTCGTACACCCACTGCAGGGCCACGACCGTGTCCGATTCGTAGGCCATGCCGGTCCCATCGCTGATCTTGAGGCTGATGAGATTGACGCCCGGGGCAACCCCGGAGAACACGCTGCCTGAGCCGGCGCCGTTCCCGCCGATGATGCCGGCGACGTGCGAGCCGTGACCGAAGATGTCGTTGATCGTCTGAGAACTGGCGTTGAACGACGGGAGGCGCGTGAGGCTGGTGAAATCCGGATCGGTTGAGATACCGCTATCGATCACCGCCACGCCGATCTGCTGGCCCTTCAGCCCCAGTTGCCAAACCTGCCGGACGCCCAGGGTATCAAGGTAATAGTTCTGCGGAGTTGTCCCGCCGGCTGCGCCGGCTGCGCTTGCCACTGGCGCATCCAGGCTCACCCAACGAACGCCCGGCGCCTGCGCCAGCCTGACGATCCCTTTGGCAGGCAGCTCCGCCGCGAAGGCGGCAATGATGTGCAGGTCTTTGGTGACCTTGCCGCCCAGCGCCGCCACCAGCGCTTCCACGCTGTCGTCCGACGCCAACTTCTGGACGATGACGCGCACTACCTGCTCCGGGTGTTCCGCCGCTAACTCCAGCAGCGCCGGCTGGACGCGCGCCTGCGCGCGGGCTGGTAACGAGGCTGGCGCGAGCAACCCGATGAATAAGATCAGCGCCACGAGCACTTGAATTGATCTTCGCCACTGCTGCATAATGTCTTCTCCTTAAGACTTAAGACGTGCGTGTTATTCGTGCGCGCCATCCCATCCAAACCAAAAGCCCCTTAGCGGTGGACTGTCTAAGGGGCTGGCACGTTCAGCTTAGGCAGTCCGGCGATCTTAGGGTCGGTTGACCCGTTAGACCCGTAACTTTGCGCCCCTGCCTTTCAGCAGGTTTGCCGGTTCTACGCTACTCGCGGTTCACACTCAGGGCTTGTTTTTTCGTCATTCACAGTCTATGCCAGCACGCCTGTAAACCCAAATAGGCTTGTGTAGCAGGATTGTTGCAATTGCGTTAGCAAAGGAAAAAGGGCGGCTTTCGAAAGCCGCCCGGTTGCGTTTCCCGGTCCAGGCACAGGACGGGGCGCTCTGGTAAGTCTATCGGAACACATCAGGCGACCTAGTTCCAATTAACCGACTTCCATATCTCCGACAACGGACGTGGGATGTGCTTCCTGCATCATGACTCTCCTTCCGACAGGTATCTACTGAGTTGACGATTCGGTTCCGCCGGGCTGGCTTTTAGGGCAACCGAACGGCGGCGGCAGCCAGGCTATCGCCACCGTTTCGGCGGGGGCGGCATCCGCCCCTCAGTCATCCCACACGGCGCTGTTCCAGTTCACACTGTTCCAGTTGACTGAATTCCAATTCACGCTATTCCAATTGACCGAGTTCCAGTTGACGCTATTCCAGTTGACCGAGTTCCAGTTGACACTGTTCCACGCCACTGGGTCGCTGCCCGTAAACAGCAGTTGGCTGGCGGCGATACTGGTGTTGGCACTTTGGGTCGTGGCGCCTTTGACCGCGGCATAGACGTCCAGATAACCCGCGCCCGCCTTGGCCGCGTCGTACCCCGGCCAGGTCGTGCTGGCCGTCGCCTTCAGGCGATACTTCACCTGATCCGGCGTCAGGTTCGGCTCGTCCTGCAGCAGCAGCGCCACCGCCCCCGTCACCATCGGCGCTGACGCCGACGTCCCCGACATGCGGAAGTAGAAGTCGTCCACCCGATTCGCCGGATGCGCGCTGTACATCGTCGCCTGCGGGCTGGCCAGCAGGCTGATGATGTGGCGGCCCGGCGCCACCAGGTCGGGCTTGGCGAAACCGTCCTCGGTCGTGCCGTAGGCGGTGAAGGAGGGCAGCACGTCGTCGCTCAGACCTGCTGTCCCCATATCGTCCGCCGCGCCCACCGTGATGACGAAGGGGTCGTTGGCCGGCGGGTAGAGCGTCACCGGGCCGCTGCCCGTGCCGTTGTTGCCGGCCGAGACGACCACGACGACGCCGGAGAACCAGAGGATCTCCACCGCCGCCGACAGCGGGCTGGTGTGATACGACTCCGGCACGGTGCTGTTGAACGAGATGTTGACCACCCGGATGCTGTACACCGCCCTGTTGGTGTGCACCCACTGCAGGGCGCCTACCAGGTCGGAGGTCAGGCCCAGGCCCTGGCTGTCGCTGGCCTTGATGCTGACCAGGTTGACCTGGGGCGCCACGCCAATACGCGCGCCGTTCGACGCGCTGCCGCTGCCGCCGATGACGCCGGCCACGTGCGTGCCGTGACCGTACGCGTCGCTC
>DAOTXG010000169.1:0-2918 GCA_034435515.1 Anaerolineales bacterium | reverse complement strand
GCGTGCGCGATGGCTACCTCCTGCTCGACGGCCTGTATCGTTTGCAGGCCGCGTGGGAGTTGGGATGGGAGCGTATCGCGGCGGTGGTGGAGTAGGAGGCCAACGGAATAAAGTTGCCGCTGGGTATGATGCGCACGGCGACCGCCTGACCCTCACGAATGGCCAGGGGAATAGCACGACCCTGGCCTACGACGCGCTCGACCGGCATATCTACACCGGTCTACAGTCAGGTCACCATTGCTTATGCCTACGACGGATTGTATCGTCTGACCGAGGCGGTGTACTCGACCGGCGATGAGTTCCAGTATGCCTATGACGCGGTGGGCAACACCCTCACGCGCACGCAGACGCTGGCGGGCGTGAGGGTCGTCACCACGTATGCCTACGACGCGGCGAACCAACTCACGACGGCGCAGTCGGATAACGACCCGACCGTCTGGTATTACGCCTACGATAACAATGGCAGCCTGACCGAAGTGCTCCCGAACAACGCGCTGGGGGCGGGCGCACGGCGGTACACCTACAATGCCAGCCGCCAACTCGTGCAGGCGGAACGGCACGACGGCGTCGCCTACCAACCCCAAGCCGAGATGGAATACAACGGCCTGGGCGGGCGTGTGGCGATGACCGCCTGGCAGGCCGCGTTGAGCATCAGCACGCAGTATGCGCTGGACCTGACCCGCAGCGGCCAGGTGCTGGCGGCCACGGCCAGCAGCGCGACTACCGTCTATCTCTACGGCAAGGCGGGCCCCCTCGCCGAACTCACCACGTCGTGGGCGTACTACTTGAAAGACGGCGTGAACACTCCACGCCAGTTGACAGATGCGGCGGGGGACGTGACGTTAGCGCGGAGTTACACCCCGTGGGGCGAAGTGCGGGAGCAGAACGGGGCGGGCAATTTCACCTGGGGCTACTTTGGCGGCTTGATGGATGCCGCCACGGGCTTGATTTACGTTGGCAAGGGGCAGTATTATGACCCGGCGACGGGACGCTTCTTGACGCGGGTGAACACGAGTGGGGCGAACCCGTATGTGCCGTGGGGTGGCGACCCACTGGGGGCGCTGTTCGCGCCGTTTGCGCTGTTGGCGTTCTTGGGGCGCAAACGGAAAAAGGGGAAGTATGACCAGATAATTTTGGTGTTGGTGATGTTGGCAGGCGTGAGCCTGGGGTTGGCGGCGTGCGAGACCATTCCCACGCCTGTACCGCCCCAGCCGACGCCGAGCGAATCGCCGAGCATACCGCCGCAGGCAACGACGACTCCCGAGCCGCCGCCGCCGACACCCACGCCGACGCAGACACCGATGCCCTCACGCACGCCGGCGCCGACAGTGACGGAGACACCATGTCCAACGGTAACTCAGATTGCCACTTTGATTCCAAGTTATGGTAACGCCGCGCTAAGAGCATACTACAATCTATCTAATCGCTATAGGAATCCACATGGAATCGATATTTCAAATGCTTGGTGGTTCCAAGACAATGGCAAACTGGACATCTGGGAGATGATTACTATTGCTACTCAATACGAATATCTGTCGTCTAAACCAGATGCGCCGGGTATGTTAGAAGCTTTCACACGTCAACACCGTCAAGCATGCCAGGGTGGTTGCTACATTACCGCAGACGGTACCCCTGATTACCGGCTAATCAACCGAATGGCATATGATGATGCATGGCGCGCTGCGGGTGACCCTGATCCATCCAGAGCTCAAGCAGCCATTCAAAAACTGGTTACTAACGACTTACGAGGAACACGCGCTGAAAGCACGGCTCAACAGATCGTGGATATTGGAGTGAATCCAACATGGAACGGCAAAGATGTTAACAGACCATGGGGCTGGTTTGATATTCGAGGTGACGATCCGCAATGGCTGAAAGAGTATGTTGGTTATATAAGACAGCGACAGGGTGATACTACAAGTACCGCTGCGGATGCGTTCTATTATACCGATGGTGATTTTGTAGTTCTTACGCCTGCACAACAATCCGCGCTCTGTGGAAACAAAGAGTGTTCAAGATTGAGCGACTCCGATGAGCCGGCTTGGGTGAAAAATATACGTGCCACTTTTAATGCAACCCCTGCACCATGAAAATGGAAAGTGATCAAATGAAAGCGTCAAGGTCTCTATTCATCTTGTCTGCTTTGTTGTTGATTGCCAACGCATGCAGTAAAGGGGCGTCGAGCGTTAATTCGACACCCTTGACACCAATACCAACTGCTTTGAAGGCATCTCCTATCGCAACCGTCTCAGCGACAGGAGTCGTAACGGCCGTGCCGCTTGTCAGTGTAGTAAGCAAACAGTGCATTCAAGTTATGCCGGAGGTCCCGGATAACTTTATAAGGTCAGGGAGGCTTATATATACCCAAAAAGGTGTTTACCAGTCACTAAATCGAGGGGTCAGATCATTAGATATTAGAGGAGACAGCCTGATAGATGTAACAGCTGCCATTTCCCTGAACGGCCAATGGCTTGCTTACCGCACTCAGGGAGAAGAAGGATTTGAACTAAGGGTAGTATCCTCAGACAAAACTTATACAATTCAATGGAGTGAAGAGTGGTTTCCTGATCTGGAGTGGGTAAATAATGAATGGCTTAATATCCCTGCTCGAAACATGGCTTGGGGAGCGGTGCACCTTTATAATCCTTTTGCTAAAACGGAAAAGGTACTGGTTTCTGACTATCCTGATCTCTACCCTGATTTCTTACCTGAATCTCAATGGCCAGAAGGCGCTTTGGCTATTTATGATCCCACCCTGAGCCGCGTTGCATACCTACGTTCTAAAACAAAGAATGGAATTGTTTTATGGGACTTGGACAATAAACATGAACTCTGGTATCTTGACTTCGAAAATGCCTTTAGGACACCTCCTGAATGGTCGCCTGATGGGAGGTACCTCATTGTAGCTGGCCAGAAAA
>DAOTXG010000168.1:0-6636 GCA_034435515.1 Anaerolineales bacterium | reverse complement strand
ACTCGGCCAAAAGAGCTCAAGACAATTCTGAGCGAATACTTGACTGAGTCAGACACCCAGCCTCGGGCTTGAAAGGCTCCTTCTCCAATAGTTGAGATGCGCCCGCCTTTCCGGGCAAGATTGATAGATCATCACAACCCTGAGGCGTATTGAGTGCCACTGCACTCATGAACGCCGCACTTCGACGAGCCGATGGGCGCATACATAGCCCATCGGCTCGTTTGCTATTTGGCACAGACCCTCAAATGCCACATGAAGGATATGCGCCTAGTCGCATAGGCCATAACCGCTTTCGATTAGCTCCTTCAACCGCTGCGTGAAGCGCGCGGCTGGAGCGCCATCGATAATATCATGATCAAAGCTGATGGTCACACTCAGGTATTCGCGGACGTCGATCCGGTCCTCAAAGATGCCGGGTTTCTTGGCGATGCCACCCAGGGTTAACTGGAGAGTATGGTTTGGAACCGGAATGCCCCAGCCACTTCCTGCCCCGAACATCCCGACGGAAGTCACCAGCACTGTGCCATAATATTCCTTGATGAGCTGTGGATCCTTGAAAAGAACCCCTAAGAATAATCGCCTGGCAAATCCTGGCAGCCGGACAAACCGTTCGATGAACTTCGATTCGTGACTGCTCGTGTGTTCCTGCTGGAAGGCCCGGATTTCCTGGTGGAGCTCGCGAAAGGTCTTCTTGTTCACACCTCTGAGAATATGCGGCCGGATCGTCTTCTTGCCCTCCACTTCCACCTCAAACAACGTATTCACATCCACCTCATCAAAGATGATCAGCTGGTTCCGCCAATTCCGATAGGCGTGCATATGCTTGTTCAGGTCGATCGCTTTTCCCAGACAGGCTAAGACGAACGCCGAGAAGGATAGGGTTTCACTCGTTTGAGCCTTGTGTTGGCGAATTGTTTCACGGGATCGGGTGATATCGAACTCGACCAGCCCATGCACGGTGTGCTTCTGGAGTCCCAGCCGTCCCCCATCGACCATCAGAAGTCGGGTCCTGGGATAGGGTAGAACCGTATGACTATCTTGTTTTGTTTTCATGGAGCCTGCTCACTTTCACCAGCCCCGGCTACACCGAAATAGCGTTGGATGATTTTCACAGCGTTGCCGATACCATTTTCAGCGCGAATGGCCTCGCCGCATGCATTGGCACGTCGCTTCATACCAGGATCTGTAACTGCGATTCGGATGGCGTCGGCTAGACGGTCCGCGGTCAAGTTCTTTTGCGGGATTGGATCCGGCCCAAGACCCAACGCTTTGACCCGTGCTCCCCAGAAGGGTTGATCGAGGACAAAAGGAACTATCACAGTCGGCACGCCAGCCCGCAACCCTTCTGCAGTAGTCCCTGCGCCGCCATGGTGCACCACAGCCGCCATGCGCGGGAACAGCCAACTATGGGGTGCAGCATCCACCACGTACACATTGTCTGGCACCAACTCAGTGCGCAATCCGCCCCAGCCGGTGAGCAGCAGTCCTCGTTGACCGCTCTTGGCGAGCGCCTCCAGGATGAGCCTGGCCAGCTGTTCCGGGTTACGACCGGCCATACTGCCAAACCCGATGTAGACCGGCGGATCGCCTGCATCCAAAAACGCTTTCAGTTCGGAGGAGGGCTGCCAGTCGGCCTGGCTGTCCAGAAAGAAATACCCGGTGATGTGTACGCTTTCTGGCCAATCCGCCGGGTGCGGGATGAGGCTGGGGCTGTAGGCGCTCAGCATTGGCGTTGATCTTAATGCGCGGTAGAAGCGAGCGGCAGTATAAGTTGACAACCCCAGGCGTTGTCGAAATTCGTTCACGAAAGGACTGTACCACAGCCAGATCACTTGGAGCATGGCCATGCCAGAGCAGTAGTTATGCAATCCACCCAAATTCCTCTGTATCGGCCAGGACGGCGCTGGGAAAGCTCTCGTCGGAAGCAGAGGCGTCGGCTCAATATCGACAAGCGGAATGTTCAGTGCTTCTGCGATGGAGTGTCCGAATGAACTAAGAACGCCCAAGCAGATTAATGCCTCTGCATCGCGGCATGCTGCGTAGGCGTCCTCGACCATTCTCATAACGACCGGACCTATCATTGCCCTGACAGCACGAATCGACTTGATAGGATTGGCGCCGCCTGTCTCCATGAACCTCCGCCCGGTGTCGCTCGCCATAATTTGCTGGACATCCCCGCGCAAGGGATAAAAGCCCACCTCGTGTTTCTGTATGAAACCAGCGAAGTCTTGGGGAGCAGCCAGGCAGACACGATATCCTGCTTGTTGTAGCCCTCGGCTCAGGACGACACAGGGCTGGATATCACCGCGTGAACCCGCTGTGAAGACGGTGATCTTCATCTTGACCTTTACGTTCCTGTGATAGTTAAGGATAGCCGCGTAACGGCCTGCCTGAGCCGCTAGCGCGGTTCCAAAAGCGACCTGTGATTTTTCCGACCAGTAGCGCCACTCGGCTCCATGCAGTTGGGCCGCACCACAAAAGGATTGATGCGGCGCGGCGTCTCGGCGATGGTCTCAAGCTCAGGGGGCGCTGCCGAACCGGGCGCGGCCTCGGTCGGACGGTGCTCCAAGTGTAGACCCGCTTGGGGTCTAAGGAAAGTGACGGGGACGGGCCGCCCTCCGTGTAGGCCTCCTGCGTCTTGGGCGACAAGCCTGCAGGGGCAGGTCTTCGAGCATGCGTTCGCGTAATGGGTCATGGCAATATCGCCCGTGGGATGGGGAATGGACCATCACACAGAAAATACAGCCTGATTGGAGCGACGCTGTGAATGGATCAGAACAAAGGATGCGCGAGGATCTGACAACTGCGCGAAGCGCGTAGTTTAACCTTGCCACAGCGGCACAAACAGGTTCTCGTCACAGACATTGTGACTTAACCCATATCTTTGCACAACGGCAAGAATATGCTTCCAGTCACAGGCATATCTGTGCAAGAAAGGGCATGAGGGTTTTCCTTTTTTCGTTTAAAGCGATGGCGAAGACATCAGGATAGGTGCAGCGTCCTGGTCGTGCCCCCAGTGGGCTACCATGCCGGTCAACCGTAAGTTTGTTATGTCGGAATCCGCGAATCAGGCTATACTATTAGGGACCCTTATCGAAGGGATCAGCATACGTTTGGAGCTTCACTCCACCATCTACGGATCAGACTATGCCCCGTGTGAATCGAAAAAAAGGTTTCTCCCTGGCTCAGAAGGTTGAACTGCTTCTAAGTTTAGCCCATGAAAAGAGCGGCGTGGTCACCTCATATCCGGCGCTGGCCAAAGCGACTGGCTCCGCGATGAGCAATATTCAGGATATTCGAAGCGGCCGAAATCAGAATCCGGGTTACCAGTTGCTCGACGCGCTGGCTCGATACTGTGGCACGGATCTAGGCTATTTCAGTCGCACGACAGAAGAAGACTGCCGGGCTTACTTCGAGGAGTCCGTGGCAGAGAAAGACCGTACCCACATCGCGATGCGCTCCAAAGGGCTGTCCAGGAAATCGCGCGAGGCGATACGTAACCTCATCAACCTGGCCCGCCGCGCTGAGGGTTTGCCTGAGCTCTCAGATGACGAAGGGTCGTAGAAGGCTGGCCTGAAAGAGGCCCTCATGGGAGGGTCAGATGATCGAACGGTATCCGTTCCTCGAGCCTCTCTTCGATCGCATCGATTGGCGCAACTTCAGTTTCCTTCACTTCGTCAAGGCGGTAGAAGCGTTCCGCGGTCGCGCAATCCGGCTCTGGCCCGTCCCGATACCGGCGCCCCTGCAATTCGGCCTCTGGCTGGGCGGGCAACGGACTACATCTTCTTCGAATCCAACACGGCGGGGGTCCACCAAAATCACATCATCGCCCACGAGATTGGTCACATCCTTCTGGGGCATCAGACGCTTGAGGTCGCCGATGTGACACTCAGCGATGTCGAAGCTCTGTTGGTGAGCCTGAACTCCACGGTGGAGCCCGGGCAACCCGCGTCGTTGATGCGTGATTTATTAAGGATGCGGTCCCCCGCGCGGGAGGAGGTCGCCGAAGAGTTGGCCACGGCGATCCAACGGGAACTGATTCGCCGGGCAGGTTTACAGGCCGTGACGGCTGAACCAACCCGTGCGCCATTGTGGCGTGAATATGCTCTCGGCCTTGGGCTGTCGGACTGAGGGTCACAGGGTCTCGGCTCCGCAGCCCTTATCTGTCTCGTAGTCGCATGCCGATAAGCGCTTCATTTCCATTTTAGTGATGGACCTCGAGGCCACCTGGGTTACCATCGTGATAGTCGGCACCTGGTTGGTCGTTTTGTCTCGCCTCCCGACCATATTCAGGCGACCGCCCAATCAGAGTGCAACAACACGCTTCATCTTGCAGATTGGTTGGACGGCTCTGATAGGTCTGTGCATTGTCGTTCCGCTTTACCACCCCTGGATCCGCAATTGGTTGGCCGTGACCGGGTGGCTCGGCGCCGTGCCCCGCGCAGCCGCGGCCATCGTTGTTATTGTCGTGGTGAGCCGGTTCTGCTTTCAAGTCGCGCCAGCCGTGCGGCCCCGCCAGGATTGGCCTTTGTGGGCAGGTATGTTGGCCATTGGCGCATACGTCGGCTCCGCGTGGATGCTCTCCATTTCGCTGCCTGGCGGCTTGACGCCGGCGAGGCGGCAGATCCCCGACCAGTTTTTCAACTTGTATACGATCTTCGCCGGCTTGCGGGTCATAATCCCGGCTCACCAGTGGATCTTGAGACAGGAGCCTCAACGTGTGCTGCGGCTGCGGCTGCAAGCCATGATCTGGTTATGGTTCTTATTTGCCATGTGGGCATTGGTTGGTGTTGTGGAAGCAGTGGCAACTCTGGTGGACATCCGTTTCGATTTCCGTCCCGTGTATGCCTTCCTCGGCATGACAGAATTGATGGCCTTCGTCGTTTACTTCTTGCCCGGTCGCGGACTATCGCGTCTACTGGAATTGTTCGATTATGCTGGTGATCTTCTGACCCTGGCGATCATCTGGCTACTGGAGTGCCGTGTGGCGCGGGCAATTGGAAGGCGTCGACGTCCATTGACTGTATCCGAGGTCATTCGGTCACCCGGCGAAGCCACATACCTCTGCGTCATCGCCATCCTGGATTCCCGCAAACTGCTTCTCCAAGATGCCGGGGCTTCGCCCGGTTGGCTCTGCCGGCAACTCGATAGCGTCGCCCGTCCCGAACTGGACTATCCGCAAGTTGTCGCTCGGCTCCGAAAGATTGGCCTCGCCGACATGCAGCGTAGCGCGCTGCGCTTTTGATGACGACGCTGACGCCAACGATACGTGATGCTTATGTAGAAGTCGAACGCCGCGTGCGTGCGCGCAGTCGGACGTTTCGGCGCGCCACAACGCTGCTGCCGCCTGACCAGCGCACTGCGCTGCGCGTCGCCTACTGCTTCTTTCGAACCATTGACGACCTGGTGGACAGCGGTCACTGCACACCAGAGACGCTTCAGGAGCTGCGCCGCCAGGTGATACAATCGGCGGAGGAGCAGACCGATCCCGTGCTGGCGGCCTGGGTCGATGTTCGCGAGCGATATGCCGTCAACCCGCAATATATCACCGAACTCCTGGATGGGATCGAATCCGACCTCCTGCCCCAGCGTTTCGAGACGTTGGACGAGCTGTGGCGCTATTGCTACTGCGTTGCGTCAACCGCAGGTCTCATGACTGTGCCAATCATCGGTCTCAAATCCGGTGTTTCGTTTGAGACGGCTGCTCCTTATGCGATCAAGCTTGGCATGGCTCTGCAATTCACGAACATTCTCCGAGACGTTGGTGAAGATTTACAGCAGAACCGGCTCTATTTGCCGCTCGCAGAACTGACTCGATTGGGGTTGACCCAGGCGGACCTCCGAGCCCGCCACGTGGACGACCGCTTCAAGCACCTGATGAAGCGATTGATTACTATAAACCGCACGCTCTATTCAGAGACCTGGCCCGGCCTGGGCATGCTCTCAAGTTAGCGCTCGCTCCGCTCGCGGGGTGCGTCACTCACCGCGCGAAAGGGCCCACCACAGTTCGGACAGACCAAGCGCGGCATCTCACCGGGCCGAAGGGCTGGGTTGGCCGAAGCGGCCAAGCCATCAATGACGACCTCGGGAACGTCGGCTTCATGGTGACAGCGCAAACAACGGTAACGATAATTGATCACCTCCCCCATCCAAGCCCGCTCCGCGTCGCTCAGCGGGAGTGAATCCTCTGCGCTCATGTGCCGCCTCCGCGTCTCGCCACAACCGGTCCCCTTCGTCGTAGACCACGCCGTACTTGGGATGCCAGATTTTCCACAACCACAGCTCGACCCCACAACGCGGGCAAACCTGAGGATCACGGCCCAGCGTGGCTTTCATCCGCTCCCGGTAGGTCAGCCGTTTCACCGACGCCACCACCGGCAAAACCCATTGGGCCGCGCCCCGCATCGCCACGACGATCTGTGCCCGCACTTTCTTCAACACGCAGGTCGCCTGCAAGCCGTAGTACCGAATGCGTTGAAACCCCTTCGGCACGCTGCGCGTGTGCTGCACCATCCGGCCAATGAAGGTCGCGCGGCTCACGGTTTCCGTCTTCTTCCCCCGGCTCAGATGGTCCCGATACCAATACGTCACGGCGCCCCGGGCCCGGTCATAGTGCAGAATACGCGACAAGGCCAT
>DAOTXG010000167.1:0-18354 GCA_034435515.1 Anaerolineales bacterium | reverse complement strand
AAGCGACGGCGCGGGAAGTGCGCGAGGAGGCGGGCTTTGACTGTGTCGCGCGCAAGATCATCGGCGTGTTCGACGCCAACCGGGGCGGCGAGCCGTTCTCGGCCTTTCACGCCTTCAAGATCATTTTCCTGTGCGAGATCACAGGCGGCGCGCCCAATCCCGATCACGAGATTACGGGGGTAGACTTCTTCGCCCGCGACGCCATTCCGGTGCTGTCGTCCAACCGAACAAGCGCCGCGCACCTGGCCGAGTGTTTCGCGCATTTAGACGACCCCGCGCGGCCTGCGGCTTTCGACTGACATTTGCTGGAGTTGCTATGCTCATCACGAATGCCACTCTCGTCACCTGGGGGAGCGACAACCGCCTCCTCCCCAACCATGCGCTGAAGATTGAGGGCGACCGCATCGCTGACCTCGGCCCGGAGGCCGAGCTGCGCGCCCGATACCCCGGAACCGAAACGCTGGACGCGCGCGGCCAGCTGGTGATGCCGGGGAACATTTGCGCCCACACCCATTTTTACGGCGCATTCGCGCGCGGCATGGCGATCCCCGGCGATCCGCCGAAGGACTTTCCCGAAATCCTCGAGCGGCTGTGGTGGAAACTCGACAAGGCGCTGACGCTCGACGACGTGCGCTATTCCGCGCTCGTCTGCCTGGTGGACGCGGTGAAGCACGGCACGACGACGTTGATTGACCACCACGCCTCGCCCAACGCGATTGACGGCTCACTCGACGTGATCGCCGAAGCGGTGGAGCAGTCGGGACTGCGCGCGTGTCTGTGTTACGAGGTGACCGACCGGGACGGGCCGGAGAGGGCGACGGCGGGGATTGCGGAGAATATCAGATTCATCAAAACGCAGGGTATTAAGGCGCAAGACCCAAAGCGATGGAAGCAGGTATCGGCCACCTTCGGATTGCATGCATCGCTCACTTTGTCGGACAAGACATTAGAGGCTTGCCGCGCTGCCCACAATGGCGGCTTTCATGTTCACGTGGCCGAGCATGAAGCCGACGAGTACGATAGCATGAAGAAAAGCGGCGGGCGGGTCGTAGATCGACTTTTCAAGTTTGGCATTCTAAGCCCGCTTACCATTGCTGCCCATTGTGTTCACATTGACTATGCTGAGGCGGCCATATTATTCAATACCCGCACCTGGGTGACGCACCAGCCGCGCTCGAACATGAACAACGCCGTCGGCGCGGCGGACGTGGATGGACTACTGCGCGCGGGGGTGAATGTTTGTTTGGGCAACGACGGCTTCTCGAACGCGATGTGGGAGGAGTGGAAGGCGGCCTACCTCCTGCACAAGGTCGCGCACCGCGACCCGCGCCGGGCGGGAGGCTATACGATCACCCAGATGGCCGTGACGAACAATTCCGCCCTCGCCAATGTCTTCTTCCCGCAAGCCCCGCTGGGCGTCCTCGCTCCCGGCGCGTTTGCCGACCTGATTTTTGTTGACTATCATCCGATTACGCCGCTCACCGCCGGCAATCTGCCCTGGCACATCATCTTCGGCTTCGAGGCCTCGATGGTGACCACGACTATCTGCGGCGGCAGGGTGCTGATGAGGGACCGGCAGCTGCTGTTTTTGGACGAGGCGGAGATTACGGCCAGGAGCAGGGAACTGGCGAGGAGGGTGTGGGAGCGGTTTTAGTCTCCCCCAAAACCGTTGTTGGCGCTCATGTCGCGATACCGCCCAGACCCTAAGGGTCTCTAAGACCCTTAGGGTCTGAACCTCCCAAGCCATTGTTTGCAATCACGTCGCGATACCACAGCGCGCTGTCTTTGGGGAGGCGCTGCTGGGTCTGGTAGTCCACCCACACCACCCCAAACCGCTGCGTGTAACCTTTGGCCCACTCGAAATTGTCTATCAACGACCAGACGAAATAGCCTTTGAGCGGGACGCCGTTGCTCAGGGCGCGGTGCGCGGCGGCAAAATGGCCGCGCAGGTAATCCAGGCGGCGCTGGTCCCGGATGCGGCCATCACTTCCCGGCCCGTCGGAATAACTTGCCCCGTTTTCGGTGATGTACATCTTGGGCGGTTGATACTCGAAGTGCAGGCGGTTGAGCAGGTCGTACAGGCTGTCGGGGTAAACTTCCCAGCCCATCTCGGTCGAGTGGGGGACAGGGAAAACGGTTTGCGGCTCGTTGGCCGGCGCGTGGCTGTCCCGGATGATTGCGCGGTGATAATAGTTGACCCCTAAAAAGTCGGTCGGCGCCGCGATGGTCTCCAGGTCGCCATCCCGCACGAAGGGCATGCCCTCGGGGGGCAGGTGATTTTGGGCCACGTAGTGGGCCAGCATATCTGCGGGATAATGGCGGCCATAGAGCGGATCCAGGAACCAGCGGTTGAAATAGCCATCGTGACGGCGAGCGGCCTGCTGATCGGCCTGACCGGTCGAGGCCGGGACTGCCGGCTCCTGGTTCAGCGTAATCCCGACCTCCGCGTGCGGGCTGTTGCGCCGGATAAGCGGGAGCGCCAGGCCGTGCCCAAGCAGGACGTGGTGGGCGGCCCTGATGGCTGCGTTCCAGTCCTTCCCGCCAGGGGCGTGCTCGCCGACCTGGTGGCTGAGAAAACTGACGCACCAGGGTTCGTTGATCGTGATCCAGTCCTTCACGCGGTCGCCAAGATGGCGGCTGACTACGTCGGCCAGTTCGGCGAAGGCCTCGGCAGTTGATCGCGTAGGCCAACCGCCCTCGTCTTGCAGCGCTTGCGGCAGTTCCCAGTGGTAGAGCGTCACAAAAGGCCGGATGCCGGCCCCCAGCAGCCCGTCCACTAACTGACTGTAGAAGTCCAGGCCCTTCTGGTTCACCGGTCCCCGGCCTCTGGGCAAGATCCGCGGCCAGTTAATGGAAAACCGGTAAGCCTGAAGGCCGAGTGACTTCATCAAGGCAATGTCGTCGCGCCAACGGTGATAGTGATCGCAGGCCACATCGCCGTCCGAGCCGTCTTCAATCTTGTGGGGGGTATGCACGAAGCGGTCCCAGATCGATTCGCCTTTGCCGTCCTCGTTCCAGGCGCCCTCGATTTGGTACGACGATGTGGCCGCTCCCCAAAGGAAATCTTTTGGAAAAGTCAGTGGGTTTGTCATTTACGTATTCCGTGTTGCGTATTGCGTATTTCGTATACGACGCGCACTTTGAATTCCGGAGTCCGAAGTCTCCGACTTCGGGCGAAATCGCAGATTTCGCACTCCGCACTCGGGATTTTCAAGTGCGGGCAGCATAGGTCAAGGGCAATCCGGTATGACCGGCGACGGGTCTTTCGTGCTCAACCCGTAGCCGAACGGAAACAGCGGCGCGTCGCAGCCTTCGGCCGGCAGATTCTTGAAGTCAAACGGCAGTTGGTCGTTCGAGCGCGGCCACGAGTAGGGCAGTTTGCCCGTGAAGGGGTAATCGCCGAACAGCACCTCGGCCACGCCCGCCCCCTCGCTGCCGGGCAGCCAGGCCGCGACCAAAGCGTCCCATTGGGCAAGCGGCCGGGTCACCACCAGCGGCCGGCCCGACAGGAGCACGACGACCACTTTCCTGCTCTGCTGCTTCACCCGGTCAATCAGAGCGGCGTCAGCCTCGGGTAGGGTCAGGTCGCCCTCGTCGCCCACGCCCTCTGCATACGGTTTTTCGGCGACCACGACGATACCGACGTCAGCCGCCAGCGGCTGGCCCTGAGAATCTGTCAGGCCGTCGAACTGGCCCAGACGGTTGTACTCGACGCGCGCGCTGGCCGCCACAGTTTGCCGGATGCCGTCCAGGATGGTCGTGCCCGGCGTGATCGCGCCGGCCTGGCCCTGCCACTCGATGGTCCACCCGCCCGATTGCAGGCCGACGTCGTCCGCGGCCTGCCCGGCGACGAAAATCAGCGGCGAGTCTTTCCCGAGCGGCAGCGTCTGGGCGTCGTTCTTCAACAGCACCAACGATTTGCGCACGGCCTCCCGCGCCAGCTCGCGGTGAGCGGACGAGCCGACGCTCGCCAGCGCCGCCGGGTCAGAATAGGGGCGCTCGAACAGGCCCAGTTCGAACTTCACCGTCAGGATGCGCCGCACGGCGTCGTCAATGCGCTCCAGTGGGATTCGGCCCTCATTCACGGCGCGCGTTAAGCCGTCAATGAAAGCGCGATAGTCGTAAGGAACCATAATCATATCCAGCCCGGCGTTGATCGAGGCGACGATGCGCGCGTCGGGATCGCCGGGCAGCTGGTCAATGGCCTGCCAGTCCGAGAGCAGGAAGCCCCCGAAACCCAGTTCGCCTTTGAGCACGTCGGTCAGGAGGTACTTGTGCGCGTGCATCTTCTTGCCCTGCCAGCTGCTGAAGGAGACCATGATGCTCTTCGCGCCTGCGTCGACCGCCGCCTGATAGGGGGGCAGGAACAGCGCCCGCAGCGTCGCCTCGTCTATGAGAGCGTCGCCCTGGTCGAGCATGAAGGGGTGGTCAAAGATGTTCATCCGGGATGTGCCCCAGGCCGTCCCGCCATCGCCGATGAAATGCTTGGGCGTGGCCAGGACGTTCAAGCCCGGCCCGTCCGCGCGGGTTTGCAATCCCCGTTGAAACGCCATGCCCAACTGCGTCACCAGATCGGTGTTTTCGCCGTAGCCCTCGTAGGCGCGCCCCCAGCGGATGTCTTGCGGCACGGCCACCACTGGCGCGAAATCCCAATAGATGCCCGTCGCCGACATTTCGACCGCCGTTGCGCGGCCGATGCGCTCGACCAAATCGGGGTCGCGCGTCGCGCCGAGGCCGACGTTGTGCGGGAAGATGGTCGCGCCGTAGACGTTGTTGTGCCCGTGCACTGCGTCCACGCCGTAAATGAGCGGGACGCGGAGGCGGGTGTTGAGCGCGGCCCGTTGAAAGCCATCCACCATCGCGGCCCAATTCTCCGCGGTGTTGGGCTGAGGATAACCGCCGCCCCCGCTCAGGACAGAGCCGATGAACCGGGCTGTGACTTCCGCTGGCGAGAGGCTGTTCTTCTCCACCTGCGTCATTTGGCCGATTTTTTCTTCGAGCGTCATGCGCGCCAACAGGTCGGCCACACGTTGTTCGAAAGGCAGGGAGGGGTTGTGATAGACGGGCGTCTCTTTAGGCGTCATAGGGGAGGCTGCCGTAACCGGCAGAGTGGGCGTAGGCGCGGGGACCAGCGTGGGCCGCGGGGCGCAGGCCGCCAGCAGCAAGCCAAGCGCGATTACTTTTCGGAAGCGAGCCGGACATTTTCGGAATAGGCGCATTTTCTCCTCAGGGGGCAGGCAAGATAAAGGCGGAGAAATGAAATTTTAGCCGCCGCCGCCTGCGGGCGCATGTCCAGCGGAAGGAACAGCCACGGGCCGTAGTTGCTCCCGTACACCAGCGGGTTGATGGGGCTGAGGTCTTGCGCCGCATCCACGAACAACACTTCCAGGATGCGGGTGAGGACGACGTAGGGGGTGGGGGAGGGCAGGGTAGTCTGGACAATGATAGAAGTGGGCGGGCCGCGCAGGCGGCGGCGAAAAGGATGAGGGCCAAAAGAGGAAAGCCGAAAGACCAGCCTTTCGGCCAGACCGGACGGGTCTCCAAGACCCGTCCGGTCTTGGCCTTTGTCCGGCTCATTTCTCCAGGCCGGTAATCACGATGCCCTGCATAAACACGCGCTGGGCAAGGAAGAAGATCGCCACCGGCAGCGCGATGGCCATCGCCGCGGCGGCCATGGCCAGATGGGGCTGCATCTGATAGATGTTGGAGAATTGCGTCAGGCCAACCGAGATCGGGTAGAGTTCCTCCTTGCCCTGCAGGTAGACCAGCGGTCTAAAGAAATCGTTCCAGGCCCAGAAGAAGTGGAACATGGACACGGCTGTCAGGGCGGGCCAGGACTGTGGGATGATTACCGAGACGAGGATTTGGAGGGGGCTGGCGCCGTCCATCATGGCCGCCTCGTCCAATTCGCGTGAGATGCCCTTGAAGTATTGGCGCAGCAGAAAGACGTTGTAGGCGTTGGCGAAGAAGTGCGGAATAATCAGCGGCCACCACGTTCCGCCCCAGCCGATCAGGCGGAAGAAAATGTAGGTCGGGATGAGCGTGACTTCCGCCGGGAGGATAATCGTCGCCATCAGCACCAGGAAGATGGCGTTGATGCCAGGGATGCGGAAACGCGAGAAGCCGTAAGCCACGGCGACGGATGACAGCAGGGTGCCGATTGTTCCGGTGATCGCGATAATGAAGGTGTTGCGGAACAACAAGCCAAACTTGATAGCATTCCAGGCGTTCGGGAAGTTGCTCAGGATCGGGTCGAACTGGTATACGGGGTCGAGGACGCGCCACCGGCCGACCCAGTGGATGGGCCCGGCCGCCGGGTTGGCCGGGTCGATGAAGTCGCTCTCTTCGCGCCCCTTGCGGTAGAGCGCCAGTTGGCGAGTGGCACCGTCAGGCAAAGGCACGTTCAGCAGCAGGAGTTCCTTGCCTTCGTAGGTGAAGGTCACCGGGCTGGCAGGCAGGAGCTGCGAATTGGGGTCCTGAATTTGTTGCAGGTTTTTGACGGCGGTCACGGACATATAGCCCAGGGGCATGAGGAAGATCAGCAAGACCAGCAGACCCAGCAGGGTGACCAGGGCCGTCGTAGTAAATTTCCGCATGTGGCGGGTCGGCGTGAGGTAGAGACGGGGGGCGGTCACGGCGGCCATGGCTAGTCGTTGCCTCCAGCGTAATACACCCAGCGGTTCTGCGTCTGAAACAGGAAGATAGTCAGCAACAGGACCGCGAGGAACATGGCCCAGGCTAAAGTCGAGCCGTAGCCCATGTCCAGGAAGGCGAAGGCGGTCTTGTACAAATAAATGTTGTAGAACAGGGTGGCGCCATTCGGGTCGCCGCGGCCGTTGCCGATAATGTAAGCCGCCGTGAAGGATTGGAAGGCGCCGATGAGGGAGAGCGTCAGGTTGTAGAAGATCACCGGCGAGATCATGGGTACCGTGATGTTGAAGAAGGAGCGCAGCGGGCCAGCGCCGTCTACCCTGGCAGCCTCGTACAGTTCGGTGGGCACATTCTGCAGGCCGGCCAGCATGGTGAGCATCGTGTTGCCCACGCCCCAGAAGCCCATGATGGTCAGGGCCGGCAGCACCCAGCCCTCATCTTGGAACCAACGGGGGCCGGGGACGCCCAGCACCCAGCGGATGATGGTGTTGAGCCAGCCGGACTCGCTGTTGAGGATGCCGCCCCAGACCATCACCCCGGCCACGGCCGGAATCATGTACGGCATGTAGAACAGGGTGCGGAAGATGTTCCGGGCGAAGAGGCGCTCCGAATTGACGAGCAGCGCCAGCCCCAGCGGCAGGATGATGCTGAGCGGGACCGAGATGAGGGCAAAACGCAGCGTGACGCCGACCGCCCTCAGCAGCTGCGGGTCGCCGAACAGTCGGGCGTAATTGGCTAGCCCAATAAAGCGGGTCTCCGAGGGGTGAATCGGGTTGTAAGTGGTGAAGGACATGACCAGCGAGACGGCCATCGGGATGATGGTGAAGACCAGGAAGCCGACGATCCAGGGGCTGAGGAAGAGCAGGCCCCAGTTGATTTCACGCCGCAGGAGCGGCGAGAGGGCGCGGCGGACGGGGAAAGCGTCCGCGGGAGAAGCGGGTTGGGTAATCGCGGCCATGGCATTGCCTCCTAAGACGCAGGGATTTGGCCGGCCGGCGCGCCGGCCGGCCAAGCCCTGATTCTACTCTCAAACGAGGGTAAGCGTTATGGCTGTTCCTTCAGCACTGTGTTGAGATCCGCGATAAACTGCTCGACGCGCGCGTCGAAGTCCAGGTCGGGGTTGCTGCGGAAATCGCTGCCCAGCGTGCTGAACAGGTCGAAGGTCTTCGCGTAGTTGGGCGTCCCCAGTTCGTGGTTCGGGACGTCCATGTAGGGGATGCTGTCGAGGAAGACCTGCCAGTTCACCTTATTGGGCGCGAACTTCTCGTCCAGGCTTTTGAAGAAGGCCTCCTGCTGGCCCTTGCGCGCGGGCAGGCCGCCGTAGATCTTGTACAGGTCGGCTGCGCCCTCGCCCAGCATGTAGGTGTAGACCTTGAAGGCGGCTTCGGCGTTCTTCGTGTCCTTCATGATAGCGAAGGTGTCGCCGTGCATCTTGGAGGTCACGTGGCCGTCGTAGGACGGCATCATCGCCACGTCCCAGTTCGTCATGGTCTTCGGGTCAATGCAGCAGGTGTACCACAGGTGGGTCGTGCCCATGGCTACCTTGCCGGAATTAAACGGGTTGCCCTTGGCCAGCAGGTCGCTGTCTATAGCCGCCTGGTTGGGGATGAAGGGCTGCTCGCCCCACATGCCGTCATAGATCCACTTCCAGGCGGCGATGGTAGTGTCGGGGATGGAGGCGTTGCCCTGGGCATCCATCGGATAGAAGGCGGCGAACAGGTTGCCCGTGGCGCGCGGGTGCTCCGACCACTGCGTGTAGTAGCCGTACTGCACGATGTTGCTCTGGTCGAAGGCTGCGCTGGTGGCGTCGTTGCCGTTGGCGTCCACGGTCAGTCGCCTGGCGACTTCGGCCAGCGTATCGAAGTTCCACTCCACCGCCTGGCCGTCGAGCGTGTATGTATCGCCATACTTCTGCGGCGGGTAGGCCAGGCCGGCCTCGTCGAACAGGTCGCGGTTGAAGAAGACGACCTCGGGGAAGATAGCGAACGGCAGGCCGACGAGCGCGCCCTCGTCCTTGTAGAACTGCAGGAAGGCCGGGTCAATGTCGCTCGTGTCGTACTTGAATTGCTCGATTAGGGGCTGCAGGTCGAGGAAGGCGCCGGGGAAAGCCGCGCGGCCGGCCGTGCCCACCGGCCCGACGATGTCGGGCGCGTTGCCGGCGGCGATCTGCGCCGTCAGGTTGTCGCGCGCCTGAGGGTTGTTGACGATGATCGAGATCAGCTGGATCTCGGTCTAGGAGGCGTTGAACTTGTCCACAAACGCCTTCTCCAGAGGAATTTGCGCGGGTTGCGACCCGGCGCCCAGGCCGATGTACCAGTAGACCTGGATCCGGTCGGCCATCGGCTCAGCCGTCGCCTGAACAATCTGCGTTTCCCTGACGGTGACGACCTGAGTCTCTTTCACAACCTGGGTCTGCACAATGACCTGCGGGGTAGGGGCGGCGCAGGCGCCAAGCAGCAGGGTGACAAGAGTCAGCCCCGTCAGGATTTTGAAGCTGGACTTGCGCATTGCGGTTCTCCTTTTCTCCTCACTGCGGATAGTTGACGCGAGTGTAGTCGGGTCCAACAAGGCGGTCAGTTCGTAGTGACGCACGCCAGTGCGTCGTTCGCGGTTAGCGTGAGTCAGGCATCACCTCCTCTGGGTAAACAAATGAGCCTTCGGCGGCGGCCTCAGCCCGGGCAGCCGCACGATTGGCGGATGACCAACTGGCTGGGGAGCAGCGTCAGCGCCTCAGCCTCCCCGGTCCGAATCAAACGAATCAGCTTCCGGGCGGCGCGCGCGCCCACTTCTTCGGTCGGGGCGTGGACCGTGGTCAGCGGCGGCGTCAGCACGGCAGCCAGGCGCTGATCGTCGAAACCCACCACGGCGACCTCCTCCGGGACGCGCTTGCCGGCATCCCGCAGCGCCGCCAGCGTCCCGATGGCGGCTTCGTCGTCGCCGGCGAAGACCGCGTCGAAGGCGACGCCGTCGCTCAACAATTGCGTGATCGACTTGCGCGCGACCTGACGCGAGAAATCGCCGGGCGCCACCAGCGCCGGATCCAGCGGGAGGCCGCGCGTGGTCAGCGCCTCGCGGTAGCCCATTTCACGCCAATAGGCATCTTCGTTGTGCGGCAATCCCCGCAACAGGACGATCCGCTGCCGGTGGTGCACTTCAATCAAGTGAGCCACGAGATGGTGGGTGGCGGCCTTGTTTTCGATTGTGACACAGGGGATGCCCAGGCCGGCCGGCGGCGATTGATGAATCAGCACCAGCGGCAGGCCGAGCGAGTGGCCGTGGGCAATGCCGTCGCCGGTCAACGCTCCCGCAAACACCAATAGACCGTCCGTGTTGTGGTTGCCGAGCGAGGGCGGCAGCTCGTCGTGGGGGCCGCGCCGCCCGGCCGTCGAAATGAGCAGGTCGTAGCCGTGCTCGTCGGTGACGCTTTCAATCCCCGCCAGCAGGGGCGCGAAGAAATCGCCCTGGATCTCTGACAGGAGGAGACCGATGGTCTTTGTCCGGCGCGTGGCGAGGTTGCGCGCGGCAGCGCGGGGCACGTATTTCAGCTCTTTCATCGCCGCTTCTACGCGGGCCGCCACTTCATCCGAGACAGGCACATTCCGGGTGATGACGCGGCTCACAGTGGAAATCGAAACCCCTGCCTTTTTGGCGACATCGTGAATAGTCGGGGCGGAGGGCGTTTTTCTTCGCATTTCTGGCCTGAAAGCGTTTCTGCAAGCGTTTGCAGAAACGTTTTCAGAATACGACAGATTTGGTCACGAGTCAAGTTTGGATTTCGTACAGTCTTTAATGCGCTTCCTTCAGGCGCAGGTTGGCGCCGCACGATTCGCGGATGACGAACTCCGTCGGCAGCACGATTCGCCGCGGACTCGCTCCCGGATTTTCAATCAGGCCAATCAACGTCTCAGCCGCCAGCGCCCCCGTGCGGTGGAGCGCGAATTTTCTACGGAAATTATGTTAAAATCCGGTTCATTCGCATCGTCATCCTAATCCAGTAGAGGAAGTTCATGGTCTCCGAAATCGTCGTCAAACTTCGCAAGGAAATCCCGGTCGAGTTTAGGTGGAACGCTCCCAGCGTCTTCGAGTCCGACGCTGCCTGGGAAGCAGAATTCAAAAGCATCCTCGACAGCCTTGAGGGCGTCAGGCAGTATCGTGGGCGGCTGGCCGAAGGCCCGCCGGTCCTGGTCGAGGCGTTCGGCGCCATCCAGGAACTGGTGCGGCGGGCAGGCAAGGTGTTCACTTACGCCAGCATGGCGCACAGCGTGGAGACGACCGACCAGGCCGCGGCGCGCATGAACGGGCGCGCCCAGTGGCTGTTCGGACAGGTGTTCGCCGCTGTCTCGTTTCTTGACCCCGAATTGATCGCCATTGGGAGGGAGAGGCTGCGCCGCTGGTTGCAAGAAGAGCCGCGCCTTGCTATCTACGGGCATTATGTTGACGACCTCTTCCGCAAGCAGGCACACGTCCGCTCGGCCGAGGTGGAAGAATTGCTCGGCCTGCTGTCCGACCCGTTCGCGGGGCCGTACAATCTTGCTAACGTCCTGACGAACGCGGATTTTAAGTTTCGCTCTGGCCGGACGCAGGATGGCAGCGAGGTCCAGGTTTCGCAAGGCTCAATAGAAAACATCCTGGCTGGGCCAGACCGCGAGGCGCGCCGCACAGCCTGGGAAAGTCACACCGATACATTTTTGACGTTTAAGAACACCCTCGCCGCCAATCTCTACCACTCGATTAAACAGAACGTCTTTGCAATGCGCGCCCGGCGGCATTCGTCCACCCTCGCCGCGTCGCTGTTTGACAACAACATTCCGCTCGAAGTCTTTCACAACCTGCTGGCCGTCTACAAAAAGAACCTGCCCACCTGGCATCGCTATTGGGCCATCCGCCGCCGGGCCCTTGGCGTGGAGACGCTCCACCCCTACGACATCTGGGCGCCGCTGGCATCCCCCGCGCCGCAGGCCACTTATCGGCAGGCGGTGGACTGGATTTGCCAGGGGCTGGCACCCTTGGGGGAGGAATACGTGCGGGTGATGCGGAGAGGCTGCCTTGAAGAACGCTGGGTGGACGTGTATCCCAACCAGGGCAAGACCGACGGCGCGTTCTCTTCCGGCTGGCCGGGCACGCACCCATTCGTCCTGATGAGCTATGACGACACCCTCGGCAGCGTGAGCACGCTGGCGCACGAACTGGGCCACTCCATGCACTCCTACCTCACCTGGCAAAACCAGCCCATGATCTACAGCAGCCGCTCGTTGTTCATTGACGAGGTGGCCTCCAACTTCCACCAGGCCATGGTGCGCGCCTATTTGCTCGACGCCAACCACGACCCGGCTTTTCAGATCGGCGTGATCGAGGAAGCCATGGCGAATTTCCACCGCTACTTCTTCATCATGCCCACGCTGGCCCGTTTTGAGCTTGAACTCCACGAGCGAGTGGAACGGGGCGAGGGCTTAACTGCTGACGACATGATCGCGCTCATGGTCGACCTGTTCAGCGAAGGCTATGGAAATGAAATGCACGTGGATGGCGAGCGGGTCGGGATCACCTGGGCGACCTTCGGCCACCTCTACGCCGATTACTACGTGTATCAGTACGCGACCGGCATCTCGGCCGCGAATGCGCTGTCGCAGCGCATCCTCTCCGGCGTCCCCGGCGCAGCGGACGACTATCTCCGCTTCCTCAAAGCCGGCAGTTCCGTCTATCCGCTGGAGGCGCTCAAGATCGCCGGCGTGGATATGACCACGCCCGAGGCGGTTGAGGAAGCCTTTGGGGTGCTGGCCGGTTTGGTCGAGCGGCTGGAGAAGCTGGTTGTTAGAGATTAGAGAATTGGAGATTGGAGATTGGGATTTGGGATGGTTCCGCGTCCGCGTCGCTCACCACGGGTTTGGGATTTTGCTCCCTGGTCTTTGATCCTATGACGCCATGGATTTAGGCTCCCTCCTCCTCGGCCTCGCCCTGCTGCTGCTCGTCGCCTTCATTGTCGTCCGGCCGTTGATTGAGGGACGGCGATTGGACGAGGCCGGGCCGACGCCCGCGGACGATCTGCTCGCCGCGCGGGAGGAAATCCTGGCGGCGTTGCGTGACCTTGACTTCGATCACGCGATGGGCAAGATCGCCGACGAGGATTATGCGCCGCAGCGGGCGCAGTTGGTCGCGCGCGGGGTGGAGGTGCTTAAGCAATTGGAGAAGTTAGAGAGGGACGATGCCATCGAGCAGGCCATTGCCGCCCGGCGCAAGCCACGGCCGGCGCGGGCGAAAGAGGCCGTCGGCCGCGCGGAGGCCGCCTGCCCCAACTGTGGGCGCCTCACTCATCCGGAGGACAAATTCTGCGCCCGGTGCGGCGCGAAACTCCCAGCCGCTGGTGGCGCCGCTGGTAGTGCGCTACGGCAGTAGCGCAGGCTGTGGTTGGTAGTGCGCTACGTGCTCCGCATAGCGCCGGCGCGGGGCGCTGGCGTGCCCTACTACGAACGCCCCGCGCGGGTGAGGTCACGCAGGGCTGGTCGTCGGCGCGGGCCGGCGTCCGCTGATCATGAACGTTCCGATCACAGTGAGCGCGCTGAGCAGGGCGGCGACCACCATCGGCGCAGTTGGGTGTAGATGTTGGAAAACCAGCCCCCCGACAATCGGTCCCAGGATGCGCCCCAGGCCCTGGATAGATTCGGTCAGCCCAATGGCCTGCCCGCGCTGGTCGGGCGGGGCAGTATAGGTGACGAGCGCGATCAGCGCGGGAACCATCACACCGCGGCCTACCGCCAGGAGCGGTACAGCCGGCAAGTTAATAGCCGCCACCGGCAACGCCGCCATCAGCGTCCAGGCCAACCCACTCGCCAGGTTGCCGCCGAAGACCAGCCCCTTTTCGCCGAAGCGGCGCACCAGCGGGCCAATCAGCCAGAATTGCGTGACGATGTTGCATAACCCCACAAGAGTGAGCACAGCCCCGACAGCCTGCTGCACAAAGCGCGGGTCGTGACCGGCGAACATGACGCGCTCAGCCCACAGCACATAAGTGGCCTGGAAACTGAAAAACGAGAATTGCCCGCCGAAGGCCACGGCCACGAGCAGCGCCATGCCCGGCAGGCGCAGGAGCGCCAGGTTGTTCATGCGTGCGCGGCCGGCGCGCCGGGCCTCGGCCGCCTGACGCTTTTCCGGCGGGAGCGACTCGGGCAGCAGGAACGTCGAGAGCAGGATGGTGACGAGCGAGACGCCGGCCGCCAGAAAGAAAGGCACGCGCGGCCCGAACTGCGCCGCCGCCAGCGCGCCGAACGCCGGGCCGAACACAAAACCTGTGCCGAAGGCCGCATTGACGACGCCCAGCCCGCGCGCCCGGTTGTGCTCGTCGGTGATGTCGCTCAGGTAAGCCTGCGCCACCGAGATATTGCCGCCTGTCACGCCGTCCACCAGGCGCGCGAGATATAGAAAGGGGAGGCTGGCGGCCAGCCCGCTCAGCAGCAGAGAGAGACACGTCCCCGACTGGCTAAGGATCAGCACTGGCCGGCGCCCCACGCGGTCGGAGAGGCGGCCCAGATGGGGCGCGGCGAAAAACTGCGCGGCGAAGTAGGCGGATTGGAGGAGCGAAACCTGGATCGCCGACGCCTCGAACAAATTCTGCGCGTACAAGGGCAAAACGGGCAGGGTAATGCCCACGCCCAGCACGTCCACGAACACGATCATGAAGATGGGAAACATGGGCGAGCGCAAGAAGCGCCCGGCGCGGGCCAGTTGGGCCGCCACAATCGTCATCATCACCCTCCTTTAGGCTGCCTCGGCGCCGTCCTCCTCTTCCGACGGCGGCCCGTAAGGCTCAGTTGAAACGGCCTGGCTCACCGCCCGGCCAAAAATCAGAAAGCCGGTATGCGCCACCATTCGATCCATCGGGCGCAGACGCTGGGGCACCGCCTTGTAATAGCGGAGCAGGACTTCGCAGACCTCCAGGAACTCATACCCCGAACGCTGTAAAGCGATGAGCAGGTCCGAGACCTGGTTCGTGGTAGGGAGGATGCTGCCGAAAAACCCGCCGCCCTTGAGCGTGCGATGAGCCTGAGACGCATAATCCCATGGATTAGGCACGTCCATAAAGAGCGCGTCGGCGTCCGTCTCGTCAAAGCCCTGAGCAATGTCGCGCAGCTTGAAGGTGACGCGGTCGGCGAAACCCATGCGGGTGATGTTCTTGCGGGCCAGATTCTGGTGGTCCTCGCGGACTTCGTAGGTGATGATGCGCCCGGTCGGGCCGACGGCCTGCGCCAGCACGGTCGTCATCGCGCCGCTGCCCGTGCCGGCCTCGACGATCGTCAGCCCCGGACGCACCGACATCTTCATGAGAATGAAGCCGATGTCCTTAGGGTAGATGATCTGCGAGCTGCGTTTGATGTCGCGGATCAGGTCGTCGGTGGAAGGTTCAAGCAGGAGAAAAGGGTGGCCGAGGTGGCTGAAGACTTCGGAGCCAAGTTCCTTGCCGATCAGGTCATCGTGCTTGAGCACGCCGCGGTGCGTTTCGAGTTGGTCGCCGGGGTTGAGGCGGAGGATGAAATATTTCTTGTCACGTCCGACCAGTTGGACAATTGCGCCAGGTTGAGTGAGGGCCATGCGGAGAGTTTACCATAGGAAGGCGCTGGAGCGGGTTTCTTCGAGAGTGAAGATACATGCCTTTCGACCCGCGAAGCGTCTTTTCTTCATCTCCCCGACGTCGTTGCGGCATTCGCTTACACCGCGCGGGGCGGAGGGGCGCAGATGGCCGATGGGGTCGGGGTAACGACCTGGGTTTACGACCAGCTCAGCCGCCCGATCACAATTACTGATCCTTTTCGCCGGCCTCTCTGGTATGCCCGACGAGTTGCGTCGCCCTCGCTTCGCGCTTAGAATTGCTGCGATGCCAAACGCAAAAATAGCGCCTCCCCTTTTCGAAGTTGCGCCCTCGGTGGCCAACGGCTCCCGAAAGAACGGGATCGACATCAAGACGCTCGAAACGTGTCTGGGTGAACGCCATTTTGAAGTTGCTGGGGTATCAGTCCTACGCATAATGCCATGAGCACCACCCGTCTGGACAGCCTCACCGAAGAAGAAAAACTCGTCGCCGAATTGGAGTTGGTGGGCGTTCGCTATCTTTCCCGCCAGACACTCTATCAGGCGACCGGTGTGCGACCTCCTGCCAGCCTGCTGGCTGACCTGATCCGCCAGCCCAGCGCACGAGTGCGGCTGGCCGTCATCGCCGTCTTGCTGTCTCATCCAGAGTATGCCGAGTCCATTCCATCTGCCCTGGCGCGGCTGAGTCCAATGGAGCAATTAGCCCTCAAACTCTTCTACACCGCCGCTTGCCTAACTCAACGCCGCTATGCGGATCGTCTCCAGCATTTCATGGCTGATTGCTGGCAGTGGTTGCCCGAGTTGTTCTCGGCGGAGTTGGGCTTGCCCCTCGAAGGGACGCCTCACGAGCGGCTGGTGGCTTTGGGCCGCGTTCACGCCCGCTTGACGAACACGGCTGTGAACTGGGCCGGCACGTATGAGAATGTGGCGCAACGTTTACTGCGGCGTTGGCAGTTGGAGCGAGTATGGAGCCAGTGACCTCGGAAGCCTTGCAGGCATTCTGGAAGCGTCTGAGCGAACGCTACGCGAGCCGGGGCGTGTTTTACCTTCTGGGCGGCAGTGCGTTGCTGTTGCTGGGCAGTCCACGCGAGACCCGGGATGTGGATTACCTGGTTGAGCCAGCGCCGGAGGCTGACGCCGATCTCCGGTCAGCATTGGACGCGCTGGCGACCGAGTTGAAGTTAGATTTGGAGTTGGTCTCTCTGAGTGAGTTCATTCCCCTGCCGCCGCAGGCGCACGAGCGGCGGCGGCTCATTGGGCGCTATGGGCAATTGGAGGTTTACATCTTCGACCTGTACAGCATTGCCTTGAGCAAGATTGCGCGCGGCTTTGAGTCCGACCTGGAAGATGTGGTTTTTATGTTGCGCCAGGGGCTGATTGAGTTCGGCGAGTTGGAGCGTTTGTTCAATGCCATCCTGCCCGATGCGCCGAAGGCCGATATTAGTCGCGCCGAGTTCAGCGCCTACTTTGAAGAAGTGCGTCGCCGGGTGAAGCCATGAGCAACAAGGACACCCCCCGCCCGACGGCTTCAAGCAAACCGAGATTGGGCTGATTCCCGAAAAGTGGGAAGTTACCGAACTCGAAGACGTTCGCCAGCATCGGCGAGAACTCGTCGAGCCACATAAAACAGCGCGCCATCGCCCACGTGCTCTCCAAGATTCAGGCCGCCATCGCCGGGCGAACGCCCTGACCGTGTGGGTGACGACGGTGGCGTCGTCGAAGGTACGGGACTTTAAGCCCCAACACGCTAGAAGACAACAACCCCATGATTCCATGGGGTTTTTGAGTGCCCTCGGCAGGATTCGGACCCGCAACCCTCAGTTCCGAAGACTGATGCTCTGTCCAATTGAGCTACGAGGGCAGATGGCAGATGGCGTATGGCAAATGGCTGATGGCTCATCCACAGCGCCATCCGGTTTTAGCCATCAGCCGTCGGCTATCGGCCATAAGCCAACCAGGGGTGCCTGACGGGGGTTGAACCCGCAACCACTGGATCCACAGTCCAGCGCTCTGCCATTGAGCTACAGGCACCATGTGCGCCCACTTTTTCGCGCGTAGCGCGCACGGCGGGATTCTATCATGGAGTGCTGAGTTGGGTCAACGGATGGAACGGATTACACGGATAATCCGCTCAATCCGTTGACTCTAACTTGCGTCTGATTTCAGCCACGGTCTCCGTCCGGGGATAGGCCGCCTGCGTCCTTGCCCGCAAATCCTTCACCGTGACCACGCCCCGGGCGGCCTCGTCCGGCCCGGCGATGACGGCCAAGCGGACTCCCGTGGCATCGGCGTATTTAAGCTGCCTGTCCAGTTTGGCCGGTACAGGGTACCACTCGGCCCGCAAGCCCGCCGCCCGCAACTCGCCCGCCAGTTTCAGGGCCTCGGTCACGCTCGACTTGTCGAACACTGTCACCAACACCTCCGTCGGTGAGGTCTTGAAGGCGGGGGCCTTGCCATATTTCTGCGCCACGAGACCGATGACTACGTCGCCCATCGCGAACCCCACTCCGGGAATGCGGTCGCCGCCCACATCGCTCACGAGATTATCATAACGTCCGCCGCCGAGGATGGCGCGGAATTCGCCCTCCCTGTCGCGGGCCTCCAGCACCGTTCCGGTGTAGTAGTCGAGGCCGCGAATCACGGTTGGGTCGTATTCCAGATACGCGCTCAAGCCCAAAGCCTGCGCCGCCTCGATGAAAGCCCGGCATTCTTCCGACTTCTGCCACAGGTCGCGGTTGCCGAGCAGCGTCTTCAACCCGTCAAGCTGTTCCAGGGTCACGCCCAGTTCGGCGGCGTATTTGTCCCACGCTTCCGGGTTCATCTTGTCGCGGCGGTCAATCAGCCGTAAGACGTTTGTCTTCTTGTCGGCCAGGCCCAGCGCGGTGATTTCGCCGTCCATCAGCCGCCGGTTGTTGAACTGGAGCTTGATCTCGTTCGGCGTCAGCCCGAGGCGCTGGAAGAACGTCGCGGCGACGGCGGCGATCTCGGCGTCGGCGGCGGGGCTGTCCACGCCAAGCAGGTCAATGTTCCACTGGAAGAACTCGCGTGAGCGGCCCTTCTGCGGACGCTCGTAGCGCCAGAACGGGCCGAACGACCACCAGCGGATGGGGCGGGGGAGCTGCG
>DAOTXG010000166.1:0-15943 GCA_034435515.1 Anaerolineales bacterium | reverse complement strand
GCGTGTGAACGGCGAAGCCGTCAATATGCAGGATCGCCCCTGCCGCGCTGCCGATGCCAATCGTGTAGATGCGCACGCCGCGGTCGGCGGCGGCTTGCGCCGCGGCCAGAGGGTCCGGGGACGCGGTGTTCTCGCCGTCGCTGAGCAGGACAATGACGGCCGAGGTGTGCGTCCCGCGGGGAACGGGCGTCGGCGGCCGGTTGGTATACAGGCGCGGGGCCGGCCTGGCGTCTAGGACGGCAAGGGCGTTGAGCGAAGCGAAAATGCCATTCGCGAGCGACGTGGCGCGCGCCGGAGTCAGGCGGTTGATCGCGGCGAGAATGGCCTCCTGGTCGTTCGTCGGCGTTTGCACCGCAAAGCCGCTATCGCTGAAAGCGACGACGCCGATCTGCAGGCTGGGCGGCTGGCGCTCCACGAAGTCCCGCGCGGCGGCTTTGGCTGCTTCCATCCGGGTCGGCGTCATGTCGTCGGCGGCCATGCTGCCGGAAACGTCAAACGCCAGGATGACCGTGCCTTCCATCCGCGGCAGGCTGACGACGGTTTGCGGGCGCGCCAGCGCGACGATCAGGAGGGTGAGGCCAACTAAAAAGAGCGCCGGCGGGAGGTGGCGGCGCCAGCCAGGCGGGCGGCCCGTGGCTTCTTGCACCCGTCCCAGACTGCCGTAGCGCGCCGCCAGCCGCCGCCGCTGTTCGAGCCGCCGCCGGTAGAGCGCGACGAACAGCGGCAGCGCCGCCAGGAACAAGAGCATCGCGGGCCAGAGGAAGCTCATCGGTTAATCCTCCCTTGCTTCCGCCGCTGTCGCCGCAGGGCCGCAAAACGCACGATGGCGCGCACCAGGTCGTCTTCGGTCGAGAGCGACAGCGCGTCTACCCCGGCGCGCTTGAACGCCGCGCTCAAAGCCGCGGCGCGCCGCTGCGCCGCCTCTTGAAAACGCTGGCGGAAGGCGGCGTCGTGCGTATCCACGTAGAGCTGCTCGCCCGTCTCCGCATCCTCCATGATGAGCGGGCCGATGTCCGGCAGTTCGACTTCGCGCGGGTCCCACAGGCGGAGGGCGAGGACTTCGTGCCGCCGGTTGAGCAGGTTCAGCGGCCGCTCCCAGCCCGGCGCGCTGATGAAATCGGAGAGGAGGAAGATCAACGAGCGTCGCTTGATGGCGTGCAGTCCGGCTTCGAGCAGCGGCGTCAGATTGGTGAACGGCGCTTTCGGCAGGCGCGGCTGCTGCAGCAGATCGTGGACGAGGCGCAGGACCTGGAGGCGCCCGCCCCGCGCGGGAATCGTCCGCTCGACGCGGCTGCCGCCGCTGGCGAACAGCGCGCCGACGCGATTGCCGTGGCGCGTGAGCAGCCGGGCGAGCGTGGCGACGAAATCAATCAGCACACTGCGCTTCATATTCTGCGTCGACACAGCGCCAAAGTCCATGGAGGGACTCAGGTCGAGCAGAAACCAGGCGGTGATTTCGCGGTCTTCGACGTACTGCCGGACGTACGGCGTCGCCATGCGCGCGGTGACGTTCCAATCAATGTAGCGCACGTCGTCCTCGGGCTGATATTCGCGCAGATCGGCAAAGTCCACCCCATAGCCGTAAAACAGGCTGCGATAATCGCCCTGCAGCAGGCCGTCTAACCGGCGGATGACCTGCCAGTCGAGGCGCTGCAGGATGCGTTCAGGCGTTGACGCGGAGGTTGACATGCTCGTGGAGGGGCACCACCGGGATCGGGAGGCGGTCGAGAATCTGTTTCAACAGGTCGTCGCCGGTTACGTTGTCGGAGAGCGCTTCGTACGACAGCACCAGGCGGTGCCGCAGCACGTCGAGCGCCATATCCAGGACGTCGTGCGGCAGCGCGTAGTCGCGTCCCCGCACAAAGGCGAGCGCCCGCGCGGTGAGGATCAGATTGATCGAGGCGCGCGGACTCGCGCCGAACATGATGTAGGGCTCCAATTCCTTCAAGCCGTAGTCTTTCGGCTTCCGCGTGGCGGTGACCAGCCGGACGGCGTACTCGATGAGGGCCGGGTCGACGTACACGCGGTCGGCGGCCTGCTGCAATTCCAGCAGCTGCCCGGTGGTCAACACCTTGTGCACGGGCGGCAAGGCGCCCGTCATTCGCTCGACGATGACGAATTCCTCGGTCGCCGTCGGATAACCGACCAGCACTTTGAGCATGAAGCGATCCACCTGGGCTTCGGGCAGAGGATACGTGCCTTCGGTCTCGATGGGATTCTGGGTCGCCAGCGCGAGGAAAGGATTGGGCGCCGGAAAGGTTTCGCGCCCGATGGTGACCTGCCGCTCCTGCATCACTTCGAGCAGGGCGCTTTGCACTTTGGCCGGCGCGCGGTTGATTTCGTCCGCCAGCAGGAGATTGGTGAAAACCGGGCCGCGCGAGGTGGTGAATTCGCCCGTCTTTTGATTGTAGATGCGCGTGCCGACCAGGTCGGCGGGGACGAGGTCGGGCGTGAATTGGATGCGCTTGAACTCGCCGCCAATGGCTTCCGCCAGGGTCTTGATCGCCATCGTCTTGGCCAGGCCGGGCACGCCCTCGACGAGGATGTGCCCGCGCGCCAGCAGCGCGACGACCAGCCGTTCCAACAGATGATCCTGTCCGACGATGATCTTCTTCACTTCGTACAGCACGCGCTCCATCGGCTTCCTGTTCTCGGGGTTCAGACTTTGATCCATCGGCCATCTCCTTTTTAATATGGGGGCAAACCGGCGGCTGCGCCCGCGATATTGATGGGCACCGCAAAGCCGATGCCGATAAAGACATCCTGCTCGGTCGGATTCACGATCCCGGTGACAATGCCGATCACCTGGCCATAGCGATTAAGCAGCGGGCCGCCCGAGTTGCCGGGATTCACGGCGGCGTCTATTTGAATCAAGCCTTGCAGCTCTTGATCGCCGTCCGGAGGCTGAAAAGAACGGTCGAGGCCAGAGATCACGCCCGCGCTCATCGAGCCGTAGAGGCCGAAAGGATTGCCGACGACAAACGCCTCGTCGCCGACGCGCAGGGCGTTGGGGTTCCCCAGCGTCGCGGGCACGAGCAGCGCCGGAGGCTGGCTCGGGCGCAGGACGGCAATGTCATTCTCCGGCTGCGCGGCGATCACCTGCGCGCTCGACTGTGCGCCATCGGCGAAAGTCAGCCGAATGTCGGCGGCGTCCTCGACGACGTGCAGGCTCGTGAGAACATCGCCGCGCTCGTTAATGATGACGCCGCTTCCCAGGCCGTTCTCGTCCTCGCTTTTCGCGTCGGCGGCCTGCGTCTGGATGAGCACGAACGAGAATTGTATCGCCTGATAGACGCGCACCGACAGGGCCGGCGGCGGCGTGGCCGACGCCAGCGCCTGGGCCACGGCCTCGTTCACCTCGCGCGTCGTCAGCGGCGGCGGATCGGGCGCGAGCACGTCGTAAAGCCAGAGCGCCGCGAGCGCGACGAACAGGCCGGCGGCGAACGGCGCCGCGCTCCGTACGCGCAGACGGAGGCGCTGCAGACGTCGCCGCCAGAGCGCCCCGCGTGAGGCAGACAGTTCGTTCATCCTCTTTTCCACAGGGAAGCGACGGTGATCATGGCTGCTTGAGATACGTGTTGAAAAACTCGATCGTCCGCTGCATCGCCAGGCTGAAGCTGCTGGCGAGGTTGTGATCGGCGCCAGGGTAGGCGTAGAACTCGACGGCTTTGCCGGCGGCTGACGCCTGCTGGTACAAGGTCTCGGAAAACTCCAGCGGCACGCTCGTGTCGGCGGTGCCGTGATGCAGCTGGAGCGGGCCGGTCAGGTCGCCGAGAAACGCATTGGCCGAGATCGAGTTCCAGAACTCGGGGTTCTCGTCGGGCGCGCCGTAGGTCTCGATCAACTCCGTGCGCCAGCGCCGGCCGGGGAAGGGCGTCGCGGTGATGGACGGAGCGGGGGTTGGCCCTCGCCGCCAGCGGTAGATCAGGTCGGGATAGGAGGCGACGACGCCGGCCCAAATCACGCCCGCCTTGACGTCGCGCGTGATGACCATGGACCGCAGCGTGATGTAGCCGCCCCTCGAATGGCCCCACATCCCGATCCGGTCCAGGTCGGCGTCTGGATGGCTCTTCATCGAGGCCACCGCATTGAGGACATCGACGACGTAGGCCGGCGAGCCGTAGGCGCCGGCGGCCTCGCCTTCCGAGTTGCCGTGCCCCCGATAGTCGGGACGGAAGATAATATACCCACTGCGCGCCAGCCAATCCACGTAGGCCACGTAGCGTTCGGTGGTGCGATACTGCGCGGGCGGGATGAAGCCGTGGTTGAAGACAATGACCGGCCAGCCGGTCGGCGGCCTCTCGCCGTTGGGAATAGTCAGCAGGGCATAGATTTTCAGCCCTTCGGACTGATAAGAGGCGAGGTAGCGCCGATAGTTGACCCCCGGTTCCAGGGTTTCTTCGAGGGTGACGTCGCTGCCGGGATATTCGCGCTGCCGCATTGATTGGATGGTCAACGGGTGGAGGGTCGGGGTGGCAGTCGGCGTCGGCGTGGGGCTGGGGGTTGGTGAAGCAGTCGGCGTCGCCGTCGCGGTCGGCGCGGGAGTGCCGCTCGGCGGCAGCGTCGTCGTAGCGGACGGTACGACGACCTCGGCGACGGGCAACGGCTGGGGACTGTTTCCACAGCCCACCAGCGACCAGGTCAACGCCAGCCCGACGACCCACCATGGGATGATCCTTGTGATGTTCATTCGGCGGCGCATGGCCCCTAGCCGATGTCCAGGATGAAGTTGAACGCGCCCGACTTACCCTCCGCCATGTCCTGCACGTCCATCAACAGTTCTGGCCGGTAAATGCCGTCCCGGTCGTTCGCCGGCTCGCCGGGGAAGTACAGTTGCGTCGTCAGAACCGGGCGATGGGGCGCCTGGACTTTGACGTGAAAGTGGCGCGTCCGTCCGGGGTACAGTCCAGGCACAATCGTCTCCAGGGTGTAGCGGCCCTGCTCGTCGGCGAACTGGTGGCCGCGCAGTCTGTAGCCGGCGTTGTCGTATACGCCCGCGTCGTCGGCGTGCCAGAAGTCCAGCAGCGCGCCTGGAATTGGCTCACACCGGGTCGAAAGGACATAGCCGGTGACGACCATCTTCGTCCCCGTGAGGCCCGGCTCGAGGAAAGAGGCGCGCTCCGGGGTGCTGGGCGTGTAGAAGGGGCCTTCGGTCTGGGAAGGAGTCGCGTCGTCGGCGTCGCCGCAGGCCGGGGTCGGCGGCAGGACGACTCCCTGGGCGGCTTCGGTCGGCGCGGGTTGAGTCGGGGCCGTTTGAGCGGGCGGCGCTTGAGTCGGCGGTTCCGCCGGCGCCGCCGTGGCCGCCAGTGCCCGATTCCCGGCCGGGCGAATGCCGCAGGCGGCCAGCAAGAACGAGACGGCGCTGGTGAGCGAGACGCCGAGAAACGCGCGCCGGGTAAGTCTGGCTTGTCTTTCCTTCATCGCTTTCACTCCTGTGAGGTTGCTTTTCCAGGGATAGTCTCCGGCAGCGTGACCGTAAACCGGCTGCCCTGGCCTAATTGACTCTCGACTGAGATGACGCCGCCCTGGGCGTCAATCAATTCTTTGGCAATCGCCAGGCCCAGGCCCGCGCCTCCGCTGGTCCGGGAAGCATCCACCCGGTAGAACCGCTCGAAGATGTGCGACAGCGCGGCCGGCGGGATGCCCTGGCCGGTGTCGCGGATGTGAATCGCCACGCGCCCCTCGGCCGCCGTCGTCGCAATCGTAATCGTCCCGCGCGGCGGCGTGTATTTGATCGCGTTGTCGAGCAGGATCAACAAGACCTGCTTGAGCGCATCGCGGTCGCCCAGGAGGCTGGCCTCGAGCGCATTGTCACAGCGGATCACACGGTCGGAAGTGAGCAGCCGGGCTTGACGGCACAAGTCTTCGATAAAGGGCCGGAGGGGGATCGGCTCTTGACGCAGCGCCAGCCCGCTGTCGGCGCGGGCCAGCACGAGCAGATGGTTGATGAGCCGGATCAGCCGGTCGCATTCCTCCACCGTGTCGGTGACCACCGCCGCGCGGTCGGCGGCGCTGATAGGGGGCTGGCGCTCGAGCAGGCCGAGGTTGCCGCGAATGGTCGTGAGCGGGGTGCGCAGTTCGTGCGAGGCGTCGGCCGCGAAACGGCGCTGCGCGTATAGGGCTTGTTCGACGTGCTGGTAGGCCGAGTGCAACTCGGTCAGCATGCCGTTGAAGGTAGTGGTGAGGCGGCCGACCTCGTCGTGGGGACCGGCGTAGCTCACCCGGCGGCTGAAATCGCGTTCCGCGCCAATCGCCTGGGCGGTCTGGGTGAGGCGGTTGATGGGGCGCAGCGCCGCGCCCGCAAAGACCCACCCCAGGCCGAAGGTGGTCAGCGTCGCCGCCAGACTGCCGCTGACCAGGAGGCCTTTGAGCGTGCCCAGCGACTGATCGTACTCGACGAGCGAACGGGCCACCTGCAGGACGCCCTCCACCTGGCCCCCGCTCAGAACGGGCTTGCTGTAGATGAGCAGCCGGCCGTTTTCGGTGGAGGCGATTTCGGTCCAGGGGCGGCCCCTCTGGCACGTGCGCCAGCCGTCGTCGCTGAGCGGGAGCACGAAATCGCCGAGGTTGGCGGTGCGGTAGGCGACCTGCCCGTCGGCGCGCACGGTCTGGATATACGTCTGCGGGTCGGAAAATTTGCCCGCGCGATAACTGATGTGGCTGAGATGGAAATCCTTGGCGGCGACGAGGCGCTGCGCCTCGTTCGCCAGCGTTTCTTCGACGGCGGCGAACGTGACCCGCGCGGCGGTGAAGTACAGCGCGGCGCTGAACAGGATCAGCGCCAGCGCCAGGATGGCGCTGTAGAGCAGGGTCAAGCGCAGACGGATGGACATCTCAGGTTTCTTCGCGCAAGACATAGCCGACGCCGCGCACGGTGTGGATCAGCCGCGGCTCGCCGCCCTCTTCCGTCTTGGCGCGCAAATAGCCGATGTACACTTCCAGCACGTTGCTGTTGCCGCCGAAGTCGTAGCCCCACACCTCCTGCAAGAGGCGTTCGCGCGTCAGCACCTGGCGCGGATGGAGCAGCAAGAGCTGAAGCAGGTCGAACTCCCGGCGGGTCAGGTCAAACCGCCGGTCGCCGCGCCGCGTTTCGCGCGTTGCCGGATCGAGGTAGAGGTCGGCGTAGGCGAGCGGCTTTTCCTTCTTGTGAGCCGCCGCCTCCGCCCGGCGCAACAGGGCGCGGATCCGGGCGAGCAGCTCGGCCGGCGTGAAGGGCTTGACCAGGTAATCGTCGGCGCCACTGTCCAGGCCAGTCACGCGGTCTTCCACGGCGTCGCGGGCGGTCAACATCAGGATAGGCGTATCGTCGGCCTCGCGCAACCGCTTCGCCACTTCGATCCCGTCCAACCCCGGCATGAGCCAGTCGAGCACGACGAGGTCAGGCCGCTGGGCCTGCGCTTTGGTCAGGGCCTCAGCGCCGTCAGCCGCCGTGGCGACGTGGTAGCCCTCGTAAGCCAGCGTCCGCCGCAGCATGTCGGTGATTTTCCGGTCGTCGTCTACGATCAGGATCGTGGCCATAGAAGTTGATAGCATTTGAGGACGTTGTCTCAGGGCGCCGTTAAATATTTTCCAAACCACGCTAAAGTCCGCGCCCAGGCATCCTGCGCGGCTTCAGGATTGTAACGCGATCCGGTGTCGTTGTGGAAGGCATGATCGGCGTTGGGGTAGATTACTTTTTCGTAGATTTTACCGTGCGCCTGCATGGCGGCCTCGACGGCGGGGATGCCCTGGTTGATGCGCTGATCACGCTCGGCGTAAATCGCCAATACCGCCGCGTTGATGTTTGGCACGTCTTCGGCCGGCGGATGCGGGCCGTAGAAGGGCACGGCCGCCTTCAATTCCGGCATGTGGGTCGCCATGCGCCAGGTGACGCCGCCCCCGAAACAGAAGCCCACCATCCCCACGCGTTCGGCGTCCGCGAATGGCAGGGTCTGAAGGTGTTGCCAGCCGCTCCGGAAATCCTGGACGAACTGATCGGGTGAAATGTTGCCCAGCGCGCCCGGCACGTTGTCCGAACCCACGGCCTCTGTGCCTCCCTGGCGCGAAAGGAGATCAACCGCCAGCGCCACGTACCCGGCCTTTGCCAGGCGGCGGGTCACATCCTGGATGTGCGCGGTGAGGCCGCGATTCTCGTGGCAGACGAGGACGACCGGAAATGGCCCGTCGCCTTTGGGCTGGGCCAGATACCCCAGCAGCGTCGCGCCCTCCCCAGGAAATTGAATCGGGCCGGCCACAATCGCCGGATCGTCGGGACTCACCGTCCCGCTCACAGGCGCGGTGGGCGGCGCGGGTGCAGTGGCCGGCGCTTCGGCGGCGGTGGGTTCAACCGTCGGCTCGGCGGCGGAGGTGGGCGAAAGGAGCGGCGCAGCGGTCGGCGGCGTGGTCGAGGTGGGTGCCGGGATGGCCGTCGCCTGAGGCGGCGGCGCGCACGCGGCGAGGAAGGCCTCGGCCAGAACCAGACTCCCGGTCACGGAGGCGATGAGTTTCAAAGCCTGTCGCCGGTTGAGGCGGCCGCCCTGGTAATCTTCGGCAAACTCCTCCGCCAGATAACGCTGGAAATGGTTCATGGTTGTCTCCGTATTGCGTATTCCGTAGCGCGTATTCCGGGCTGCGTCCCAAAGGAGCCGTCTAAAAATAACTTCCGGCTTCAGACCCTAAGGGTCTCAGAGACCCTTAGGGTCTGGGCGGAACTTATTCTTGGACGAGTCCAAAGGGATGCTTCACGACATTTCGTAAAAGCAAACGGGATAGATCATGGATAAGTTACACGATTTCGCTGAGAAAAGCATGAGAGCGGCAGGTTTCTTAGCCTGTTCTCAGCCTATTATCGGCCTGCATTAAGGCGCTGCGCCTTTAATCTGCCGAATTGAAAACCAAAACTGGAGATTGATTCGTGCAAACTAAAAGTGTTATCATCGTGGGCTTCGCGCTGCTGATCGCCGCCGTGGCTGGCGCCGGCCTCTGGGCGTATGAATTTGTGCTCGGCGAGACCGAATCGCCCAGCGGCCCCATCCTGGCTATTCCCCTGGCGGTGAACACGGAGGCGCCGCCGACCGCCGCGCCTGTCCCGACCAGTCAGCCCGAACCGACGGCAGTCGAAGCCGGCGCCTCTCAGCCCGGCGACCCGGTTGAGCCAACTGCGGCCCCTGCGAGCGCGCCTCAGGCGACGGGCCTGGTTATCTTCCAGATTGTCCCGGAACAGTCTCAGGTGCGCTTCTCCATCTACGAAGAGTTGAACGGTCAGCCCAAGACCGTCGTCGGCGCGAGCAACCAGGTGGCCGGGCAGGTCGCCGTGGATTTGGACGACTTGAGCCAAGTTCAGGTCGGCGTCATCCAGGTCAACGCCCGGACATTCACGACGGACAGCGAGCGGCGCAACCGGGCCATCCGCAATTTCATCCTGCAGACAGACCGGCACGAGTTCATCACCTTTACACCGACGGCCATCACGGGGTTGAGCGGCCCGGCCCAACCCGGCCAGCCGTTCGCCTTTCAGATTGCCGGCGATCTCACGATTCGCAGCATCACCCAACCCGCCGTATTCACAGCCACCGCTCAGGGCGAGTCCACTTCGCGCCTGACCGGGACGGCTGCCACGGTCGTCAAACGCGGCGATTATAACCTGACGATCCCCAACGTTCCGAACGTCGCCAACGTGGGCGAAGAAGTCACGCTCGAAATTGATTTTGTGGCTGAGGCGATTACGAGAGGTGAGCGATGAAAACCAGACTAACTCGTCGTCAGGCGTTGCAACTGGCTGTGCTGGGCGGGCTGAGTGGCGTGGCGGCCGCCTGTTCCGCCCGCGCCACATCCACGCCTGCGCCTGCGCTACCGACCCGCATTTCGTCTGCGCCGACGGCAATTCCCGGCAACAGCAGCCTGTATAGCAGGAGTACCCAGGCGGCAGTGACCGCCGCCCCTCCGGCCACGGCGGTTGTCCCCGCGGCCACGCCCGCAGCGACGTCCCAGACGCTGACTGCGGACATCGCGCGCGCCGCGACGGAGTTCCTCGAATCGCTCGACGGCGATCAACGCGCGAAGGCCACCTATGCCTTCGCCGACGCCGAGCGCACGCGCTGGCACTGGACCACACCCCGCAACGTTCCGCGGAACGGCCTGCCGCTGCGGGAAATGAATCAGAGTCAGCGTGACCTGGCGTTAGCCTGGCTGCGCGCAAGCGTCTCTGAAGGCGGTTTTCAGAAGGCGCTCGACATCATCTCGCTCCAGAATGACTTAGGGAACGACCCAGAACTGTACTACGTGACCGTGTTCGGCGCGCCGGGCGGCGCAGAGGCGTGGGGTTGGCGCTTCGAGGGGCATCATCTCTCGCGCCACTTTACAATCTTGGGGGAGCAGCTGGCCGTGACGCCCTTCTTCCTGGGCGCCTGGCCGACGGTGACGAATGCCGGGCTGAAGGCAATGGAGCGCGAAGAATGGGCGGCGCGCGAGCTTATCACCACCCTCGAAGGGAGCCAGCGCCAAACGGCCCTCTTCCAGGAGCGCACGCTGACCCGCCACGTCACTCAGAATCAGCCGTACGTCGCGCCGCTTGACCCGGTGGGTCTGCCGGCGGGTGAGCTGAATGGCGACCAGCAGGCGCTGGTGCTGGAGATCATCCAGACCTATCTCGGCACGCTGCCCGCCGACCTGGCCACGACGCACTTCGAGCGCCTTGGCGAGGCCGGGCTGGAAAACATGCGCTTCGGTTGGGCGGGAGCGCTGGAGCCGCGCCGCCCCCATTATTACCGCCTGCAAGGCTCGACCTTTCTGCTGGAGTTCGACAACTCGCGCGGCGGCGGCACGCACATCCACAGCGTGTGGCGCGATTTCGCGGAAGACTTCGGCCAGCATCTGGCCTGACGCCTCCGCTGGCAACCGGGCGATGCGCTGGCTTTCCGAGAACTGGCATCGCGTTTTAGCGCACGCGGGCGCGCTGTCGCCCCTGCTCTGGCTGGCGCTCGACTATCTCCGCGACAGTCAAAGTTACACCTTCAACCGGACCTTCATGCTCCGCACCGGCTCGGCGGGGCTGATCCTGCTGGTGGCGTCGCTGGCCTGCACGCCGGCCAGCCGGCTCTTCAACAGGCCGCGGCCCACGCAGGTGCGGCGCGCGCTGGGTCTGTATGCCTTTCTCCACATCGCCCTGCACCTGTTCGCCTATGCGGTATGGGAAAACGGGCTTGACCTCGAACTGATCTGGCGCGACCTGGGCGAACGCCGCGCGATGAGCGTGGGACTCGCGGCGTTTCTGGCCTTGGTCCCACTGGCCCTCACGTCCACGCGCGGCTGGCAGAGGCGTTTGGGCCGACACTGGAAGACGCTCCACCGGCTCGTCTATTTCGCCGCGCCCTTGAGCGTCCTGCATTTCCTCTGGCTCGACCGGGATTTCATCGCCGAGCCGGTGATCTACGCGGTCGTCGTCGGCGTGCTCCTGGCGCTCCGGCTCCCGTGGAGGCGGTGGGTGTTTCGCCTTCGCGTTGCCTCCGAACGGCTGAAGTAGCCTCTGGGTGAAAAGTTCGCGCAGCGTCACGGCCCATCCGCTAATCCGCTGCGCGAAGCCATCCGCTGACAGAGTCTGTTCTATTGATGGCGGGCAGCCCAGAAAGCCAGCGCCGCGACGATGAGGGTCCGCGCGGGCGGCTGCGTCCACCATACGTGGTCGAACAGGCCAGCGACGAAGGCCCCCAGGAGCACGGCCGCCCAGACTGCTTCCGCGCTGCTCGCGTAGCGCACCACGAACTGTCGCCGCCGCGCTTCTGCGACGATTGCGCCGAGCAGCGCCAACGCCGCTGCCCCGCCTATCACGCCCGTCTCAGATAGAACTAAGAGTGGAAGGTTGTGGACCGGTTCGGATGGGAAGCGTTGATCGGTGTGGCGCGCCGCCCACTGTACGAACACGCCTGCGCCGACGCCAGTTAGCGGCTGGGCCTGCCAGGCTTGAAGGCCATACTCGACGAGCCGGGCGCGCTCTGAAGTCGAGCTCAATTCGAGCGCGTTAGCCGGCGCATTGATGTTCAACCGGCTGAGCAAAAACGGCGTGAGCGGGATCAGCGTCGCCGCCATCATCAGCGCGCTCGTGGACGCTGCCAGGCGCAGCCGGGAGCGCGCTTCCGATTGGATTAACCCCAAGGCGGTGATAAGCATGGCGCCCAGGCCCAGCCAGGCCGCGCGCGAGAACGTCAGCGCCAGAGCCGCCCCGCCAAGCGCGACGAAACCCAGCCAGCGCCTCTGCCCCGACGTGACGAACTGCGCGGCGACCCCGCCGAGATAGACCAACAGCATCGCGCCCAAGACGTTGGGGTGCGGGAGCGTACCGTAAGCGCGCAGCCAGCGCTGGCCTTGGGCGTTCATCACCACGCTTGCGCCGGGCATCGCCGCGGTGATCTGGCCCGGCCACCACAGGTATAGTTCGCGCGGGATGGCGGTGCTTTGTGTGAGCACCTGGATCAGCGCCAGGGCGCCCTGCGCCGCGATCACAATGCCGAACAGCCAGCCCTCTATTCGCGCCTGCGGCGGGTCGTTGACGAGCATCACGTACATCCCGGCGAGCAGGCCCAGGTGCGCCGTAAACGCAAGCGTGAGCGCTGGATCGGCGGAGTTTCGGGCCGAAAGCGCGCAGGCGCCAATAAACGCCAACCCGGCCCAGGCCATAGCGCGCGGGCCGACCCGGAGCGGCGCGCCGCGCAAGGCGCACTCGACCACCCAGACACTCAGCGTCAATCCCAGCGCTGCATCGCTGGCAAAGACGAGAATACTTTGATACGCAAAATAGAGATGCGGCAGGTCGCCGCCGCGCGCCAGATGTGCCCACCATAGCGAGAGCAGCGCTACGGTCAGCATGAACAGGCCGCGCCGGACGAGCGAGAGCGCGTGGGCGAGCCAGGCGCGCGTCAAGCGCGCACGCAGCGGCCAGGCCATCGCCAGCGCGGCCAATGCCAGCGCCGTCAACGGCGCGGTTCCCCACCACATGGCCGCCCGGCGGTCTTCGGCCGGCGGGACAACTGCTCTCGGCTCGACGTCCGCGCGCTCCCACGCCTGCACCTCGCCGACGTCAAAGCGGTAAGTCCAGCCGGTCGCGCGCAGGAGGGGCGTGTAACGCGGATGGTTGGAGAAGACCCAGCGCAAGCCATAGCGTCCGGGCTGGCTTAAGAACGGCGTGAGCGCCCATTCCCCGCGCAGGCTCCACACCGCGCCGTCGAGCGCGCCCAGCCCGCTCGCGCGCAACTCGGGTAACTCGCGGGCGGTGTGATACGCGCCGTCGGGTGTGCCGTTCTGAGTTATGCCGGAGAGCTTTGCGAACTGATCGCCAAAGCCGAGCGTCAGATAACGGTAAGGACGCTGCGCCGGCTCGTTTAGAAAGCGGATGATGGGCGTGAGGTCGAGAGCAGGGGGCTGCGCCTGGGCGATCACCGACAGCCAGCCGGCGATGACGCTGGCAGCCGCCATGGCTGCGACGAAGCCGAGCGCCGTCCAACGCGCCCAGCGGCGCGGCTGGCGCAGCAGGCATAGCAGCGTCGCGCCGGCGAACGGCAGCAGGGTGAGGCTCGCCCACAGCCCAAAACGATCGTACGTCAGCCATTCCCAACCCGCGCCGAACAACCAGCGCGGCAGCGGTGTGGTGCCGCCGAGGCTCAGGGTGAACAGCACGCCGAAGGCCAGCGCGAGCGGCCACAAGCGCGGCGCGCCTCGCGTCAGCCATATAGCCGCCGGGATCATCAACAGCAGTGGCCCATACACGGGCCAAAAGAAAAACAGTGTGGCCTGCGGCTGCAGGAGGAAGTTGTAGCGACTGGCGTGGTCAATCGGCGTTTGCGGACCGATCTGGGCGTGGCTCCAGGCGAGGAAGGGCCACAACACCGCCGCCACGGCCAACGCGGAGAGAGCAGCCCACACGACTGCGCGTGAGAGACTGGGCAACAACTGCGCGCGCCGGATGACCCGGGCAATGATCGCCGCTCCCCCGAACGGCGCGAACAGAAACACGGCGTGGTGCGCCGCGCCGGTCAGCGCCGCCAACGCGACGGCCTGCATCAAGGCGAGCGGACGACCGGTGCGCACAAACTTCGCGCCGCGTGCCAGGGCGAACAGCATAACCGCCGTCGCCGCCAGCGTGGGCAGCTGACCGAAGGCCCACGCCGAAAGATGCAGCGAGGGCAGGCATACGGCGAGCGTCGCTGCCCAGTCCGCCGCGCGCGGCCCGACGAACAGGCGAGCGAATTCGCGCACGGCAAGTGGGAAAGCGCACAGCACCGCCAGCAACACGAGCACGTAGGCGACTTCTGCGCCCACCCAGCAGAACGCGCCGGGATACAGTTCCGGCTCGGGCGCGAAGGCGGCGACGAGCGCGCCGAGTGGCCGGGAGAGCAGCGCGATGACCTGATGGATCAGCGGGGGATAAGAGGCGACGGAAAAGCCCAGATACCAGCGGGGCTCCCACAGACTCCACCAATCCTGGCGGTAGTGATCGGCGAAGAAGAGATGGGTGTAGGTATCGAACGCCGTCCGTTGAAGGCGGAAGATGACGTAGGGAAGATTGAAGAGCAGCGAGAGGACGATCCAGCCGCGCGCGTGGAGATGACGCTCGACCAGGCGGCGCAGATCAGAGGCGGCCATGTTCTTGTTTCGCGACGTGCGTCAGCAAATCTGCGTAACGCTCACAAGTGCTGTCCAGCGTCATCGTCCGCATGGCGCGCAGGTTGTGCCGCGCCATCTCTGCCTGCCGCTCGGGATTCTCCAACAGCGCGGTGAGGGTCTGCGCTAACGCCGGCGCGTCGCCGCGCGGAGTAAAGTCCACGAGCAGATTGGCTTCCTCCGCCATAGCGCGCAGGTCCGGCAGATCGCTGGCGACAATGGGGCGGCCGGCGGCGGCGGCGCGGGCCATGACCGACGACGCCCCGCTGGTCGCGAGATAGGGCAGGGCGACGATCCTCGCCCGCGCGAATAACTTGAGCAGCGAGGCTTCGGACTGGACGCCCATCCAGCGCAGGCCGCGCTGCCCGTTGATCGAGGCGCGGAGTTGGGCAGTGTAGCCGGGGAAGCGCGGATGATCGGCGCCAGCAATGGCGAGGGTAGCCTGGGGGAGGCGGCGCTGCACGTCACGGAAGGCGTTCATCAGCACGGCGACGCCGCGATGCGGCGCCAGGCTGCTGAAGAAGAGCGTCTCCGATGGCGGCGCGTCGGCGGGCGGCAGGAGATGTGTGATGGGTGTGAACGAGCCATGCGGCAGATGGTGGATGTTGCGCCGGCCATAGTGGGCCTGCAACAGGTTGGCATAGCGCCGTAGCGTCACGCACACCGCATCCGCTTCTAAGAGAAGACGCGTTGTCAGGTGCACGCCCCAATGAGTCAAGCGTCCATCCTGCAGGCCCAGGTCGGGCAGCCGCGCCGCTCTAAATATCTCGTGCAGGGTTACGACCACAGGTAGGCCCATCCGCCGCGCGAGGAGCGGGACCAGCAGGCCGAGGAAGTTCACCAGGCGCGAACGGCCAAAGATCGTCAGGCCCGCGTTGAACCAGAGCGCGTCCGGGCGGTCGGCGGCGATGGCGCGCAGCAAATGGTAGGCCGCGCGCGGGTCATCGCGCCGCCAGACGCGCCGGAGGGTGAGGGGGCCGGCCCCCACCGCGTCCCTGGCGTGGTCGGCCTGATTCGCCCAAACGACGATGCGCTCGAAGCGGCCGCTGGCAGCCAGGCCGCGGCTCACGTACCAGCCATATTGCCCTACGCCAGAGATCTCGGGAGGGAAGGGAGAGACGATGCCGAGGCGCATAAATCGGATTGGATAGGGCGCTAATTGTAGCATTCTTCCCCCGCTCCGGGATGAAGAAGACGGATTTTCGGAATGGACGGATAGGGCCGCACTAAATCTGCCCATTCCGCCAATCCGTCTTCTCTCTACAGTAGATGCGTCACCACGGCCTATCCGCTAATCCGCTACGCGAAGCCA
>DAOTXG010000165.1:0-4027 GCA_034435515.1 Anaerolineales bacterium | reverse complement strand
CAACGCTCCCCACTGGCGGGTCCGCGCCGGCTGCCACATCGCTAAGGCCAACCCCGGCGCAAGCATCACTTGCGCTCCCACAAAGGGCAACAGCCCCAATCCCGGTTCGCAGCCGGCCGGGGCGCACCGCAGAATGACGCGCTCCCACAGAGGCCACTCGCGCTGGACAGCATATTCGGCGGTTTTAGCATAAAACGTGTTCGGCCAGATAGAGCCTGCCAGCCATTGGTTGAAGGCCAGGTAGGGGAGAAAGACCACGCCAAAACCGAGCAGACATTTGAGCGCCGTTGGCAGCGCGCTACGCCAGTCACGCAGGCCGCGCGGTCGGGCAAAAAAAATCCGCGCCAGGGCAAAGGGCAAGAGTGTGAGTCCATCCGGGCGGGCGAGGACGCTCACCCCCACACAGAGTCCCATCCACGCCGCCCGCCCTGGCGCCATGGCGAAAACGGCCAGGCTGAGCGCGGAAAACAAGAGCGTCTCCATGCCCGAGGCCGCAGCCCAGGCCATATGCCATTCGAGCGCGACAAACGCGCCCGCGAGCAGCGCGGCGCGGGAACGTTCCGGCCAGAGGGCGAGCACAAGGCGATGGGCGAGCCAGGCGTTCAGGCCGAGGAGCGCCGCGCCCAGCGTGTAAGTCCAGACGTGATATTCGACGTGGAGCCAGTAGCCGAGGGCGAGCAAAACCGTCCAGAGCGGCGAGGTGGAGCCGGCGGACGGCTGTCCGGGGACGAAAGCAAACTGATGAAGCGCGGCGAGATTGCGCGCATAGGTCTGATGAATCCAGGCGTCGTCGAGTGGGAAACCGGTGAAGCCGCCGAGGCGGCTGGCGGCGAGATTGAGAAAAAGGGAGAGGCCAGGCAACAAAGCGAAGAGGGAAAAGCGTAAAACGTAAAACGTAAAAAGTGAGGCCGGAGACGCAGGGGGCGAGGCGGAGTTCATGGCACAGCCTTTAGCTCAAACAGGTAGACGGGCCGGTCGTTGTCGTCGGCGAAGGCGGCGCGGAGGGCCAGGCGCGGCTCGCTGGCGGGTGAACGGTAGAGCGTTTCGAGGCCGGCCGGGTAGTTGGCGTCGAGCACCGCCCAGCGCGCCCCAAAATCATTCATGACGCGCAGCAACACCTCTGGGCCGCCGTTGGGGACGATGAGGCTCGAATGGCCGGTGAAGTAGTAAAAGCCGGGCGGGTCATTCACGACCACCAGGGATTGCCGATCGCCCATTGCGGCCAGCCAACCGCCGATTTCGGCGTAGACCTGGCCCCGGTTGCAGACCCTAAGGGTCTCGGAGACCCTTAGGGTCCGGGCCATGCAATCCACGCCGATCAGGCGCGTGACGATAAGGGCCGTGGTCAGCGCGGCGGCGAAGAGGACGAGCAGCACAGTGAAGACCGGTTTTGACTTCTCCGGCTGCCAGGGTGGGAAGAGGCGGCTGAAGCCCATCGAAATCCCTGAGGGATGCTTCGCGACCTGAAGGCCGGTTGCGAACCGCGCGGCGAGACGCAGGGCGTGTACCCCGCGCGCCTGGAGGCGGGCGCCGGCCTCAATCGAGGCGTCCAGCCCGACGAGCGCGGCGGGGAAAAAGAAGGGCAGCAGCGCCGCGCCCGAATGGAACAATCCGCCGCGCGGGCCGGGAAAGGTGAACACAAAGGTCATCAGCCCGAAGAGGACCAGGAAATAGAGGAGCGCCGGTCTATAGAGCGGCTCGCGCCGCAGCCGCCACAGGCCAACCCCAATGAGGGGCGAGGCGACGACCAGGCCCTGCTCGCCGATTAACCGGCCGAGGTTGGTTTTCAACGCCCACCACTTTCCGGCGAGGAGGTTCCCCCAACCCGCCGACAGGTAACGCGCCAGCGTCAAATTGTCGGCAGGATAGTTAAAAAGGTCGTTGTACTCGGTGAGCCAGAGGACGCGGCTCCCACCTGGCGCGAGCAGTGCGCCGACGGTGAGGAGATTGCGGACGAGCCAGGGAAGCACGACGATCAGGTAACCCAGCGTGAGGGGGAGAAAGTCATTAGTCAGCAGTAATTGAGTCGGGCGAACACCACGGGCTGGTGCAGCGCTCAGGATTATCCCCCAGGCGACAAACAGAACGAACAACCCGTCTGCCCGCGTCAGGTGCGCCAGCCCGATGCACAAGCCGGCGCTGAAGAACCAGCGCGCGGATCGCGCAGCACGCTGCCGGGCGAGGGCAATCAGATAGAGCGCGCCGCCCGCGGTGAGGCCGTAGAGGGCAAAGGAGTCGGTGTTCGCCCAGAACAAGACGTAGAAGCCGCTGAACACGGTGAGCAGCGCGGCGGCGAGGGCGTGGCGGCGGAGGCCGGTGGTGGAGATAGCGATGAGGTAAGTGAGTAAAGGGAGAAGCGAAGCCAGTAAGATGAAAGGGATTTGCGCGGCGCGGAAGAGAGTAGAGGTGGGTAAATTGGCGCCGGCCAGCGCGACGAACGGCGCGGCGACGATAGAAGTGAGAGGCATCCAGTAAAGGTGACTGGGAAACTCCAGCACAGACGTGGGGATGCCCGCCTCCGCCTCCGGCTCGCCCACCTCCCCAGGGGATGCTTCGCGACCTGAAGGCCGTCCGCGATCGGGAAGCGCGGCGATAGGGATGGGCTGGAGATAGTTCCACAAGTAAGGTTCAGTAAAGCCTCTGCCCCGCGCCAGTTGAAGCGCGCCGCCGAAGTAGTAATAGGCATCCATGTAGCCAGGGGAGGAAATGAAATAGGCGGTCAGGCCATTGACGACGAGGGCAAGGAAGAAGATAGCTATGAGGTCACGGCGGCGTGTTACATTTCGCATGTTAGCCTCAATCAAGGCAAAGCATACAACGAGTACACACCGCCGATATTCTCGACGAGGCGCAGCCGGGCGCGCAGGGCGTCGAGTTCGGCCCAATCGTCGTCTTCAAACGGGTTATCCGACTGCGACTGCACGAATTGGACGCCGAGGTCGTAGACCAAAACGTGCGTGAGGCCGACCGCTTTCCACTGCGCGATTATGGAGTCGGCTGCGCCGAGCGTTCGACTCCGGCGGAGATGCCACCAGCGGTCAATGATGAGATCAGGCCGGCAGCGGTCGAGGGAGGCGCATTCCAGCGAGCGCGGTTCCCACAGGAACAAGACGCGCGCGCCCGCAGGGAGGGCGTTCACGCGGTCTATGGCGACGGTGTACCAGCCCAGGTTCGCGGCGCGGTATTCGGCGGCGGTTTGCCCCCCAGAGAGATAGGCCAGGGGGGTGTGGGAAGCAAAGGCCAGCGCATATTCGACGGCGTTCAGCCCCAGGACGAGGACGAAAGCCGCCCGAGCCACGACCGATAATCGCAGGGCCGGCGAGTCGAACTGAGCGATAGCCGCAATGCCGCCGACACTCAGCAGGGCGAGCGCGGGGAAGAGGCTGAAGAACAACCGGGCCTGTACCGCATAGTACGAGACGAAAGTCAGGATGACCCACAGCGCATAACTGACCAGTGTGAAGAGAGCCAGCGGGGACAACTCGCGGCGGATTTCAGGGGCAAGCCTGCGCCAGCCCAGGGCCAGCGCCAGCGGCAGGAACGCCAGCAGAGGGCTGAGCGTCGCGTCGTAGTTGTTCGCGCCCTGCGCGCCCAGGAAAACCGCCCGCGGGAAAATCGCCGCCGCCCATAACGGGTTGCGCTCGGTGAGGTCGGGGCGGTTGTAGAACCACAGGCGCAAGGAGTCTACGCCCGGCGTTGGAATGAACAAGGGATAGAAGGGGTTGCTGGTGAACACCCAGTTTTTGAGGAGCCAGGGGGAGGCAAAGAGGCCGGCGGCGAGGAGGAAGGAGAACGAGAGGGTGGCGAGGTGGTTGGGTAGTCGGATGGTCGGAGGGTCGGAGGGTCGGAGGGTCGGAGGGTCGGATGGTCGGATGGCTGGGTGGCTGAGGGGTTGGGTGGTTGGGTGGTTGGGTGGTCGGATGGTCGGGTGGTTGGATGGTCGGATGGTCGGGTGGTTGGGTGGTCGGGTGGTTGGGTGGTTGGGTGGTCGGGTGGTTGGGTGGTTGGGGAACTTGGGAGAACTGAG
>DAOTXG010000164.1:0-19765 GCA_034435515.1 Anaerolineales bacterium | reverse complement strand
GCAATCGTGGTGACCTTCTGCCAGGGAACCTCATAACGTGAGCGGCCATGCCACTCCACCCCGCGCGCCAGTTCCGCGGCGATAAAAGCATATTCTTCGGCGGAGGCCGTCGTGTGAACGATCACGTGGCCGAGTGTCCAGGCCATGTTTACTTCCTCGGGCGTTGCGGCGGCCTCGTCTTTGGCGAAGGGGTCATCCGGCGCAAATGTCACGTCCGCATCCGTCGCGTCGGCGATGAGCGCGAGCATCGCGTCAACCATTTCGTCGGTCAGCCGGTGCAAATCCGCTGGGGTCAGTCCGGTGGTCAACTCCATCAACGTCTTCTGTTTGTCCCGAACGGGCGTGAAGTCAAGCATGAAATCCTCCTTCGTCAGGTGCAAGTATAATCTGAACAGCAAAACTCCAATTGTAATGATTGGACTTTATCGAAAACAGGCTGGCGCTTTTCTTTCGCCACGAATTCCACGAAAAATTCGCGCTAATTCGCGTAATTCGTGGCAAAGAACCCTACTTCGAGTAGAGTCTATTCAACTTGCGCGCAAATACGCTTCAATCAATCCCACCGCCCGCCCCACCCCGTCTTCCGCGCGTATCTGCTCGCCGAGCGCCTGCGCCCGTTGACGCATGGCCGGGTCAGTCGCCGCAGCGTGAATGGCTTGGCCTAAATTCTCGGCGGTGAGTTTGGGGCGTGGGATGGGTTTGGGGCCGACGCCGAGGGCGTGAACGCGCTGGCCCCAAAACGGCTGGTCGGCCATGTGGGGGACGACGACGGTGGGCACGCCCGCGCGCAGGCCCGCCGCTGTCGTGCCCGCGCCGCCGTGATGCACGACCGCCGCCATGCGCGGGTAGAGCCAACCATGCGGCGCGGCGTCCAGCCGGAAGATGGTCGGGGGCAATTCCTCAGCGCCGAGGCCCGCCCACCCTGCCAGCAGCACTGCGCGCCGGCCGCTCCGCTTTACGGCCTCGACGACCAGCCGGGTGATCCGCTGCGGGTCGCGCCCGGTCATGCTCCCGAAGCCGATGCACACCGGCGGCTCGCCCGCCGAGATGAACTGCTCCAGTTCCGCCGGCGGCGACCAGTGATTACTTTCGTCCAAAAACCAGTAGCCGGTCGTGTGATAGTTATCCGGCCAATCGCGCGGGGGCGGCGCGACGCGCGGGCTATAGGCGTGCACGACGAGCATCCGCTTGCGCGCGGCCAGGTTTTGCGCGCGAGTTTGCGACGGCAGGCCGAGCACTTGCTCGCGGAAGCGGTTGGCCTGAACGCCAAAAAGTTGCCAGGGCATCGTCTCGACCAGCGCCTTGCCAAAGAGGTAATTGAGCACGCTCTCACGGTTGGGCGCCGGGGCATTAATCGCCGCTGCGCCGCTGCGCGTGGCGATGAGCGCGGGCTGGAGCGGCATGCTGATGTGCTTTGCTCCCCGTTTCTCGGCGATAGAGACGGCGTACAGGTCCGAGGTGAAACTGCTGACGACCGCCTCCGCGTCCCGGCAGGCATTCCAGGCGTCCAGCATCATCGCCCGGCCCCACTTGTCGAGAAGGGCTTTCATCACGCGCATCTGGCGGATGAGGTCGTTGCCGTGCTCCACCCAATCCTGCCCGCCCTCGCTCTCCATGACGGCCTGAATGTCCACCGAGGCTTCGGCGGCTTCGAGGCCATGGCTCTCAATCCACGGCTTGAAGTGCGCGCTGGCAAGAATGCGGACGTGATGACCGTTGGCCTGAAGCGCCTGGCCCAACGCAATCGCCGGCTGCACATCCCCGCGCGTGCCAAAGGCAATGAAGGTAATACGCATTAATGAGTCTCCGTCGCCAAAAGGCAATTACCAGTTACAAATTACCCTTCACGACAGCGTTAGTCATTGGTAATTGGTAATTGACTTGCCAGCCTCTCCACTTCCTCCAATAACCGTTTGCGCCCGCCGCTCTCGGCGATTTGGCGCGCTTCGGTCACATACGCGCGGGCCTCGGCGGGGGGCAAGAGCGGCGCGAGCCAGAGCCGGATTTGCGCGCCAAGATGCCGCAGACCCAGCGCGTCGGCGCGGGCCAGTGCCGTAGAGAGGCGATGCACCGCGAGGGTCGTTTGTCCCCGTTCGCGCGCCACGAGACCGAGATTCGCGGTGAGGCCGGCCAGCCGTTCGGGCATGGCAAACCGCTCGGCCAGCGCGAGACCCTCCCGAAAGTTCGCCTCTGCCGTTTCCAAATCGTGCGCGGCCAGCGCAATCTCGCCGCGCGTCGAATGCAAATAAGGCAGCATGGTCAGGAGGCCCTTCTCTTTGGCCAGTTGAATGCCCGCCTGAGCAAATTCTATCGCCGTCGGGTCGCCCAGCAGGTGCAGGTGATAGGCCAGATTGTTGTGTGCGAGCGCAGCCCAGATGACCGCCTCCGCGTGCGACGATTGCAGCGACAGGGTGAGGGCCTCGCGGTAGAGCGCAATCGCCTGCGGGAGGTCGCCTTGCTGGGCGGCCACGCCCCCCAGATCGAATTTGATCTGCCCGAGATGCGCCATATCGCCGCGCGCCAGGCACAGGGCTTCGGCGTTTTGCAGGTGCGCGCGCGCGCCCGCCAGGTCGGCGCCTTCCACCGAAAGGGAGGCGCCCCAGACAAATTCGGCGAGCACAGCGTTTTCAGGCCGCCCCGTGGCGCGGACTTCCTGGGCCAGCGCAATCGCCTCGGCAAAGCGGGCCTGAGTCAGGAGCGAGATCGCAAGGGCCATTTGAGCGTCGTCCACCGGCAGCTCGCCCGCCCCGGATTGCGCCAGGATCAGCGCGGCGCGGAAGGCTTCGGAGGCTTGCGCCGCCTGCCCGGCCTGTGAATGCGCTGCGCCCAGAGCCATGAGAATCTCGGCGCGGCGGTCGTCTTCCGTTTCGCCCTCGAGGGCCTGTTTGTAGAAGGCGATAGCCTCAGCCCACGCGGCCAGGCGCGCGGCCTGCTGGCCGGCGCGAAAAGCGTAGGGCGCCGCCCGTTCGGGCGCGCGGCCTTCACTAAAGTGAAAAGCCAGCCGCCCGGCCTGATCGTCGAGGGCGCTGCGCCCGGACACATTTTCCAGCGCCTCGGCTACGCGGCGATGGAGCAGGCGGTGGCGCAGCTCGCCGATTTCCCGGTAGGCCACTTCCATCGTCAGGCTGTGGTCGAAGGTGTAGAGACGTCCCGTGAGGTCGTCGCTGCGCGGGTGGACGAGGCTGGCGGCGCGCAATTCGTCGAGCGCGTCGAGGGCGGAATTCTCCGAGAGCGCCGCAGCGCGGGCGCAGATGTCCACGTCAAAATCGCGTCCCATCGCGACGGCGGCGTCGAGCATCCGCCGCGCGGGGTCGGAGAGGCGGGCCAGGCGCGCTTGAATGAGGGTGAACACCGTTTGCGGAAGGACCGGCGCGGTCGAGAGCGCCGTCAGGTTCAACTCACCGCTCGGGGCCAGGAGGTGGTTGGCGCGGGCGTAGCGCACGAGTTCGGCCAGGATGTACGGATTGCCTTCCGAGACGCGATTCAGCCACTCGGCCAGAGGCGGGGCAAACTGCGGGCTGAGGCGTTGCGCGAGACCCAGCACCTCGGCGGGTGAAAAGCGCGCGAGGCTGACCGTCACCAGGCGGTCTTCACGGGTGAGGCTTTGCCGGAACAGCGCGAGGGGCGAACGCGGCTCCACCGGGCGGGCGGTCCCCAGAATAAACAGCCGGGACGAGACTTCCGCGCGGGCGAGGTAGCCGACCAGGGCAAGAGTCGAGGCGGCGGCCCATTGCAAATCGTCGAGGACGAGGATGACCGGGCGCCTGGCGGCGCGCGCGAGGGCCAGCAGGAATTGACACAGACCTTCCCACAGACGCGATTCTTCGGTGTTGGGGATGGGCGTGCTCCAGCGCAAGGCTTCGGCAGGCGCTTCGCGCAGTTCTCCCGGAAACTCAGGAAGCAAACGCGACAGCGCGGCGAGCCAGAACGCCGGGAGATCAAGCGCGGCGCGGAGTTCCGGCCAGTGGGGACTCGCCAGCAGGCCGCGCAAGGCTTCGACAACCGGCTGATACGGCAGGCCCTGTTCCAATTCGCGCGCCCGGCCCACCAGCCCCAACATGCCCGAGACCTGAATGAATTCCTCGGCGAGGCGCGTCTTGCCGATGCCGGGTTCGCCTTCTATGAAGCCGAGTTTGCCAGAGGCGACGAGGCCCTGTAAAGTCTGAAGTTCCAAGTTGCGGCCAGTAAACGGCAGGGAGGCTGGGACGCTGAGGGGCAATGGAGATTGGAGATTAGACGCTTCGCGTGGCGGTTGGAGACCGAGGATTGGGATTGGGGGCTTGGGATTTGGGATTTGCAATCTGTCATTGATGATTGCATCGTACAGCGTCCGCGTTTCCGCCATCGGCGGGATGCCCATTTCGGCGTCGAGCAGTTTGCGGAGGTGGTCGTAACGGCGGATGGCGCCCGTGCGGTCCCCGGCCAGGTAGTGCAGGCGGATGGCGGCGCGCTGCAGGTCTTCTTGCAGGGGGTCGAAGGCGAGCGCGCGCTCCAGCGCCTGGAGTGCGGTGATGTATTCTGCGCGGGTCTCGTATCCTTCCGCCAGGGCGGTGAAGCCACGCACGGCCAGGCGGCGGCAGCGTTCGCGTTCGGCGGCGACCCAGTCGTCAAAATCCGGCGCGTCGGGCAACGTGAAGCCTTCGAGGAAGTCGCCGCGGTAGAGGGCGAGGGTCGCGCTCAGAAGCGCGAAGTCAGAAGCCGGCGGGTGGAGACCTTGCCCGAAAGCCCGCGTGTCTACGTCGGCGTCGAGGGCCAGGGTATCGTCGTCGACGAGGAGCGCCGGGCCAAGGGCCTTGCGCAGGCCGTGCAGCGTCGTGCGCAGGACTTGCTGCGCGGCGGGCCGGTCCAGGTCCGGCCAGAAAAGCGCGAGCAGATGATCGCGGGTGAGCGGACGGGAATGCGCGGCGAGATAGTAGACCAGCGCGCGGCTCTTGCGGCGGGCAATCGTCAGCGGGCGGCCCTCCCGCAAGATTTCCGGAGGGCCAAGAAGATGGACAGAGAACATCATCGCTACTCTAATTATAATTTACCCGCCGCAGTCCCATGACTCTTGTCACCCCTCCCGGCGCCATTTGTCACGGGCGCCGATGATAAATTCCACTATCCGGGCCTTCGAAGGCAGGCTAATATCTCTGGAAAGGAAATTGTCTCATGGCCATCACACCCCAGGAAACTTTCGAGTATCACAGCCGGGGACGCCCCGGCAAGATTGAAGTCGTGCCCTCCAAGCCGATGGTGACGCAGCGCGATCTCTCGCTGGCGTACACGCCCGGCGTGGCGCAGGTCGTCGAGGAAGTCGAGCGCAACCCGGAAGCCGCCTACGAGTATACCGCCAGGGCTAATCTCGTCGCCGTCGTCTCTAACGGCACGGCCATCCTCGGCCTCGGCGACCGGGGCGCGCTGGCCTCCAAGCCCGTCATGGAAGGCAAGGGCGTGCTCTTCAAACGCTTCGCCGACGTGGACGTGTTCGACATCGAGGTGGAGGCGCGCGACCCGGACGAGATTATCCGCGTCGTCCGGGCCATCGCGCCGACCTTTGGCGGCATCAACCTGGAAGACATCAAAGCGCCGGAGTGCTTCTACGTCGAAGAGACGCTCAAGGGGATGCTCGACATCCCGGTGTTCCACGACGACCAGCACGGCACGGCCATCATTTCCAGCGCCGCGCTCCTTAACGCGCTGGAAGTCACGGGCAAGGACATCGCCCGGCTGCGCGTCGTCGTCTCGGGCGCGGGGGCCTCGGCGATTGCCTGCGCCGAGTTGTACGTCAAACTCGGCGTCAGGCGCGAGAACATCCTGCTCGTGGACACGAAGGGCGTGGTGTACGCAGGGCGCGGCGAAGGGATGAATGAGTACAAGCAGCGCTTCGCCGCCCGGACGGACGCCCGCACCCTCGCCGACGCGGTGAAAGGCGCAGACCTGTTCCTGGGCCTGTCGGTGAAAGACCTGCTCCAACCCGAAATGGTCAAGACGATGGCCGATCAACCCCTCATCTTCGCGCTCGCCAACCCCGACCCTGAAATCAAATACGAGCTCGCCAAAGAGGCCCGCCCCGATGCGCTGGTGGCCACGGGCCGCTCGGATTATCCGAATCAGATCAACAACGTGCTCGGCTTCCCGTTCATCTTCCGGGGCGCGCTTGACGTGCGGGCCAGGGCGATCAACGACGACATGAAATTGGCAGCGGCGCGGGCGCTGGCCGCGCTGGCCCACGAGGACGTGCCAGACTCCGTCCTCGCGGCCTACGGCGTGTCCGCCCTGAAGTTCGGCCCGGACTACCTGATCCCCAAACCGCTCGATCCGCGCGTGCTGTTGTGGGAGTCGCCGGCGGTGGCCGAGGCGGCGATGCAGACCGGCGTCGCGCGTCGCCCGCTGGACCTGGAAAAATACCGTGAGCAGCTGGCGGCGCGCCTCGGGCCGGGCCGCCGCGTCCGCCGTTACATCATTAACAAAGCGCGGGCCGCGCCTAAGCGCGTCGTGTTCGCCGAAGGCGAAGAGTCCAAAATCATCCGCGCTGCCGCGCAGGTGGCCGACGAGAAAATCGGGCAGCCGATCCTGCTGGGCAACCCGGAGAAGATTTGTCAGCGGGCGCGGGAACTGGGCCTGCACTTCACGCCGCAGGTCGTGGACCCAAACGCCGACGGGCGGCAGAGCCGGTACGCGGAGGCTTACTTCCAACTGCGCCAGCGCAAGGGGGTGACGCTCTTCCACGCCCGCGAACGCATCCACGAGCCGAACCTGTTCGGCCTGATGATGGTGCACCAGGGCGATGCGGAGGCGTTTGTCTCCGGCCTGACCTACGAGTACCCGGAGGTGATCCGCCCGGCCTTGCAAGTCTTTCACACCCAGGCGGGCGTGAGCAAGGCGGCCGGCGCGTATATCATGATCGTCCACGGACGAGTGTATATCTTCAGCGATGCGACGGTGAACATTGACCCGACCGCCGAAGACCTGGCGGAGATTGCGCTGCTCTCCGCCGACCTGGCGGCGCGGGTGGGCCTGACGCCGCGCGTGGCGATGCTCTCGTTCTCGAACTTCGGCAGCGTGAAGCATCCGCTGGCGGAGAAGGTGCGCCGCGCCGTGGACTTGGTGCGCGCCCGCCGGCCGGACCTGGAGGTGGACGGCGAACTGCAGGCTGACGTCGCCGTGGTGCCCGACCTGCTGGCCGCACGATTCCCGTTCAGCCGGGTGAGGGACCCCAACGTGCTGGTGTTCCCCGACCTGCAAGCCGCCAATATCGCCTACAAGTTGCTGCAGCGCCTCGGCGGCGCGGAGACCATCGGCCCGGTGCTGATGGGCCTCGACGCCCCGGTGCACGTGCTCCAGGCCAGCGACGACGTGGACGAAGTCGTCTCGATGGCGGCGGCGGCGGTGATGGACGCGCAGGAGAGAGAAAAACGTAAAGCGTAATCCCCCGCCAGGCTCGCCCCTCTGGTGATTATTCGCATCTGACCCGCTCCCCCGACTCAAACCGCCTTTTGTGACGTAGGAGCGGCGCAAAGGGGGCGCCCGATTATGTCGCGGCTGCAAGCCGCTCCCACGACTTTGGAAAAGCCCTGGCCCGTACCCAGGCGCAATTGCATCAGAGGACAGACACCGCTATAATTTCCGTATGCTACCGGGCAAGCTGGGCGTGACTACAGAAACGGCGGTGAATCGTGTTTGAGACGCATAAGATTACTAAGTCCATCGGCAAGGGCGGCCAGGCGGTCGGTGAAAGCAGTCTGAAGGTGGGGGCGCTGTTGCAGGACCGGTTTTTAATCCAGGGCGTCCTGGGCGTGGGCGGCATGGGCTCGGTCTACAAAGCCCGTGACATGCGCTTCCCGAACGTCACCAAGCTGGTGGCCGTCAAGGAGATTATCAACCAGGCCGACCCCAGCATGCGCGAGATGATCGTCAAGACCTTCGAGCGCGAGGCGAACATCCTGGCCGAGCTCAACCACCCCGCCATCCCCAAGATTTACGACTATTTCACGCAGGGCGACAAGTCCTTCCTGGTGCAAGAGTTCATCGAGGGCAAGGACCTGGAAGCTTACCTGAACGCCCTCGCCGATTTCATCCCCGAAGAGCAGGCTGTCGAATGGGCGATTCAGTTGTGCGACGTGCTCTCCTATCTGCACAGCCATAAACCCGAGCCTATCATCTTCCGCGACATGAAGCCGTCGAACATCATGCTGGATGCGCACAATAACATCCGGCTGATTGACTTCGGCATCGCCCGCCCCTTCATGGCCGGGCAGAAAGGGACGATGATCGGGACCGAGGGGTATTCCCCGCCCGAGCAGTACCGGGGCGAGGCCGGCCCCACCGGGGATATTTATGCCCTGGGGGCGACTCTCCATCACCTGCTCACGAAGCAAGACCCGCGCATCGAACCGCCCTTCTCGTTCTCGGAGCGTCCGGTTCGCAAGGCCAACCCGGCCGTGAGCCTCGAACTGGAGGCCGTCATCAACACGGCGCTCAACTACAACCCCTCGGAACGTTTCCCCAGCGCCAAAGCCATGAAAGACGCGCTGCTCTCCCTGAGCCGCGCCCGGACGGGCCTCCTCACCCAGCAGCTGCCGCCGGCGGCCAAACCGCCCGGCGCCGCCTCAGCCGGGGCCGCCGCGCCGACGCCCGCCGCCAGCGGCGAGGTCGCCCCGGTCTGGGTCTTTAAATGCGAAGACGAGCTGCGCGGCAGCCCCCTGATTCACAAAGGCGTCGTGTACGTCGGCGCGTACGACAACAACCTCTACGCCGTCAACGCGGCCCAGGGCAAACTACTGTGGAAGTACGCGACGGATGGCGGCCTGCCCGGCTCCCCTGCCATCTACCAGGAGACCCTCTTCATCGGCTCGGAGGACAAACGCCTGCACGCTGTCTCGGCCAAAAGCGGGCGTATCCAGTGGACGTATTACACCGACGGACCGGTGCGCGCCTCACCGCGCGTCGCCGAGGGCCACGTCTTCATCGGCTCGGACGACGAAAATCTGCACGCCGTGAATGTGTTGACGGGGCGCAAGGCCTGGAAAGCCCCGGCCACCGGCGCCGTGCGCTGCCGTCCGACGGTTTCCAATGACACGATCTTCTTTGGCTGTGAAGGGGGCGAGTTTTACGCCCTTGATTTCAGCGGCGCACAGAAATGGCGCTTCAAAGCCAAGCGCGGGCTGACGTCCTCTCCCCTGCTCTACAACGGCAATGTCTACGTCGGCTCGATAGACGGCCAGGTGTACGCCCTGGAGGCCAAGACGGGCTGGAACGTGTGGAGGTTTCGGACGAACAAGGCGGTTATCTCCTCGGCCGCCGCCGACGGGAATCTGATCTTCATCGGCTCCGCCGACAACTTCCTGTACGCGATTGACATCCGCACCGGCCGGGAGGCCTGGAAATTCGAGACGGAGGGGCAGGTGAATTCCTCGCCCGCGGTGAACAAGGGCGTCGCGTACGTCGGTTCGGTGGACGGGTGTGTCTACGCCGTGGACATTGCCAACGGCAAACTGCGCTGGAAGTTCCGCTCCAGCGCGCCGATTACTTCGTCGCCCGTCGTCGTGGACGATATTGTGTACATCGGCTCGCTCGATCACAATCTGTACGCGCTCACGGCCTGAGCCGGGAGGCAGTCGTGCTCAACTTGATTCTTGAGAAGCTCTTTGGCAAGAAAAAGACGGAGGCGCCCCCGCCGCCGCGTGACCCGGATGCGACGATCCCACTCTCCCCGCAGCTGGCGGTGCAACTGCCGCCCGACGCCATCAAGGCCCTGAGCGACCTCGGTTCGTCCCGGCGGATGCGCATTGGCATCGCCCAGGATGTGGGGCGGGTGCGCACCCATAACGAGGACGTGCTGCTCGTCTTCACGGGCGAACTGGCCGGCCTGGAGACGATGCCCAATTTCGGGCTGTTCGTCGTCGCCGACGGCATGGGCGGGCACTCGCTGGGCGAACGCGCCAGCGGTATTGCCGCCCGCACGGTAGCGCGGGTGGCGTTGGAGCAAATCCTGCCGTCGCTGCTGGCCGACCCGCAGTTGGACGTCGAGCGACCGGCCCTGCAGGAAATCATGGAGCAGGCCATGACGGCGGCAAACGCCGCCGTGGTCAACAGCGTGCCCGAAGGCGGCACGACGCTGACGTGCGCCCTGCTCATCGGCGAGCAGCTCATCCTCTCGCACGTCGGCGACAGCCGCGCCTATATCATCACGCCTGACACGTTCGAGCAGCTCACCCGCGATCATTCCCTCGTCCAACGCCTGCAGGAGCTGGGACAGATCACCGCCGCCGAGGCGCTGGTGCACCCGCAACGCAGCGTCCTGTACCGCGCGGTCGGGCAAGGCGAAGGTCTGGAAGTGGACGTGGTGTCGCGCCGTCTCCCTCCCGGCGCGTTCCTCCTGCTTTGCTCCGATGGCTTGTGGGGGCTGGTGCCCGACGACAAGATCCTGCGGACGGTGCAGCAAGCCTCCAACCCGCAGACGGCCTGCGAAGCGCTCGTCAGCGCGGCCAACGCCGCCGGCGGCTCGGACAACATCACCGCCATCATGGTGCAGGTCCCCTCCTGAACCGCGCCCCCCTCTTATGACAACTGGCGACCTCTACGACCTCCTGGGTGTGGCCCACCACGCAACGGCCGACGAGATAAAGGCCGCCTATCGAAATGCGGCGCGGCGTTTCCATCCCGATGTCAACCCGAACCCGGCGGCGACGGAAGAGTTTCGGTTGATCGCCAACGCCTACGTCATCCTGAGCGATTCGGCCCAGCGCCAGGCGTACGATGCGGCTCTCCAGAAGGCCGGGAGCGGACCGCTGGTGTCGGCGCAGTGGATCCCCAGCCGTGATAAATTGGCGGTTCAGCTCGAGCCCCAGGTGCTGTACACGCTGATCAACATCAGCCCGACGTTCACCGCCGATACCGAGCTGCCGGCTTCGCCGCTCAATCTGTGCATCGTGGTTGACCGCTCGACCTCGATGCAGGGCGCCCGGCTGGAACAGGTCAAAAGCGCCGTGCTGCAGGTCATTGACAGCCTGCGTGCAAACGACGCGTTCTCGGTGATCGCCTACAGCGACAAGGCGGAGGTGGTCGTCCCGGCGCAGGAGGGCCTGGCGGAACGGACGCTGGCGAAGGCCAAGGTCAGCACCATTAACGCCAGCGGCGGCACGGAAATCCTGCAAGGGCTGATGCGGGGGCTGATCGAACTCCAGCAGCGGCTCAGCCCCGCCGTCGTGAATCACCTGATCCTGCTCACCGACGGCCAGACCTACGGGGACGAGGACGATTGCCTGCTGTTGGCCACGCTGGCCGCCACCGACGGCATCACCATCAGCGGGCTGGGCATCGGCGATGAATGGAACGACAAATTCCTCGACGAGCTGACGGCCTGCACTGGCGGCACGGCCGCCTATATCAGCTCGCCTGAGCAAGTGAAGACCTTCATCTGGAACAAAGTGCGCGGCCTCGGCTCGATTTACGCCGAACGCTTGAACTTGTTCGTGACGCCGGATGTCGAGGTGAAACTGGCGTCGGCCTTCAAACTGGGGCAGGAGGTCGGCCAGGTACCGATAGATGGCACGTCGCTCCGGTTGGGCAGCCTGCCCAAAGAGCAGACTCTGTCCGTCTTGCTTAAATTCCTGCTCCCGCCGCTGGTGGAGGGCGAGCGTTCCATTGCCCGGTTGGCCTTGTACACGGATATCGTCAGTCTGGGCCGCCGCGGGGAGCGCACGACCATTGACGTGACCCTGCCGGCGGTGGCGAACCCGCCGCGCACTCCGCCCCCGCCGGCCATCGTGGATGCCCTGAGCAAGCTGTCGCAATATCACATGCAGGAACGCGTCTGGCAGGAGGTCGCCGTGGGTGACATTGCCAGCGCCACCCGGCGGCTCTCCACGCTGGGCACGCGCTTGCTCTCCAGCGGCCAGACGGATCTGGCCAAGGCTGCGCTGGCCGAGGCGCGCCGCCTGGAAAAAACCCAGAGCCTCTCTGAAGAAGTGAAAAAGAACTTAAAGTACGGGACGCGCTCGCTGCTCCTGGCGCCCCCGGTTAAAGGCACGCCCAAATGATTACCTGCCCTTCCTGCCGTCACCAGGAATACGAGGGGGAATTATTCTGCTCGGAGTGCGGCGCCCGGCTGTGGGATGGCGGCGTCGAACATTCGCCGACCGTTACTTTCACCTCCCGGCAGTTGACCGATTTGCCCAAAACCGCCAACGTCGCCGGCGCCCTCGCCCAACTCAAGACCGGCCAGATTGCCCTCGCCATTTCGGGCGTGCCGCAGCCTGTGATCCTGGAGGGGCGCGGGGAATACTGCCTGGGCCGCGAAGCCCAGGCCGGCGAATCGCCGGAGGTGAATCTCACCCCGTACGGCGGGCGCGAGAAGGGCGTCTCCCGCCGCCACGCCTCGCTGCGCGTGGACCGCCGTCAACTGTTGTTGATGGATCTCGGCAGTTCGAATGGCACCCAGCTGAACGGCTCGCCGTTAGTCGCCAACGAGCCGGTCCGCCTGGAGAGCGGCGACGAAATCCGCCTGGGCAAGCTCCCGATCCGAATCCACTTCAATCTGTAAGCCGGCGTGCAAGTTCTCCGCGCGTTGACTATTTCACTCTTCAACGGAGGTTGGCATGGCCTATAGTGTCTTGATCCATATCGCGAACGAAGAGCCGATTGTGGCCGAGCTGGAACGGTTCCCCGAGCCGAACGACACCATCATCATCGCCCTGAACCCGCGTATGCGGGATGGCAAAGACCTGCGCTATCTGGCGCAGAACGTCACCACCGTCATCTGGCCCGTCAGCCGGGTGGGGTTCATCGAAATCCTGCCCACGGGCGAGGAAGAAAAGGTCGTCGGCTTCGTCCGCGAATAGTTTCGACTCTCTCGCCCGATGCCCGACCCCCGTGAGCGTCACCGCATCCTCGTCGTGGACGACGAGCCGCGGATGATCCGGTTTATCCGCATGAATCTGGAGCACGACGGCTTCGAAGTGACCGAGGCCGCCGACGGCCTGGCCGCGCTCCGGCAGGTGCGCGACGCGCTGCCGGACCTGGTGCTGCTTGACGTCGCCATGCCCGAGCTCGACGGTTTCGAGACGCTTCGGCTGCTGCGGGAAATTTCGACCGTGCCGGTCATCATGCTGACGGCGCGCGGCGAGGAAGACGACCGGGTGCGCGGCCTGGAGCTGGGCGCGGATGACTACGTCACCAAGCCCTTCAGTCCGCGCGAGCTGGTCAGCCGGGTGAAAGCGGTGCTGCGCCGCGCCGAGGCGCCGGCCCCGGTGGGGAAAACAACGCTGCACGTGGACGATCGGTTAAGCATCAACTTCGACCGGCGGGAGGTGCTGGTGGAGGGCCAGCCGGTCAAACTCCGCCCGACCGAATACCGCCTGCTCTACCATCTCGTCAACAACGCCGGGTGGGTCGTGCCGCACGATCAGCTCCTGGCGAAGGTCTGGGGCTACGAATACCGCGAGGAAACGCACTACCTGCGCCTGTACATCAACTACCTGCGCCAGAAACTCGAGCTCGACTCGGCGCAGCCCAAGTACATCCTGACCGAGCGGGGCGTGGGCTATCGCTTCGCCGATTTTCGCCCGACGGAGGCGAAGCCGGCCAGCCATTAGCGCGCCACCCGTCACTCGTCGCTTGTCACCCGTCACTCGCCACTTGCCACACTATAGTATCACTCTGCAACATCTACGCGGTCCGCGAAGATTTGTAGGACACTCTGCCACGCGTAGCGTGTCCCAGGCGGGACAAGCCAGCGGCTTGTCCTACAATTGGTTGCGGTGGGAGGCTGTGCTATGAGTCGCGCTTACAAGATTGTCATCACCGGCCCCTTCAGCGCGGGCAAGACCCGGTTCATCAAGAGCATCAGCGAGATTGACGTCGTCTTGACCGAGCGCAAAATTACGCGCCGCATCGAGGGCATTACCAAGAAGACCACGACGGTGGCCATGGACTATGGCCGGGTGACGCTGGACGACACGGTGCTGCACCTGCATGGCACGCCCGGCCAGGCCCGCTTCGACTTCATGTGGGACATCCTGGCGCAGGAGATGGACGGCTTCGTGCTGCTGGTCGACGCCGCCGACCTGGACACTGTGGACGAGGCCCGCGAGTTAATTGATATTTTCACCTCGGCTCACGCCGTGCCGTACGTCATCGCCGCCAACAAGCAGGACATGGAGGGCGCCGCCTCCACCACGAAATTGCGCCGCGCGCTCGGCGTCAGCCCCGATATACTGGTCATGCCCTGTGTCTCCACGCGCAAGACGAGCGTGAAACAGGTATTGCAGCAGCTAATGGAAATGCTATAAAAGTCACGTCATCGAATGATGTCACTCACTTTCAACATCGCCTGAGGAAACGCCCGCGGCGCGATGCGCTCGCCTGGCAAGGCTTTCCGCATCATTCGATACCCGGCCGCCGTCGGCTCGGTATAAATTTCCACCCATCTATCGTCCAGGCACACCAGCCAGGCTTCGGCGATTCCCGCCCGGCCATAAAGCGCAATTTTCACGTCCCGGTCATAATCGACCGTCGTGTCAGCCACTTCAATCACCAGCAAAACATCCTTTGGCTTTGGGTGAGCCGCCTCGTATCCATCAGCGCGAGGCCGCAGTAAAGCCAGGTCTGGTTGTGGTTCTGAGGCTTTTCCCAAGGCAATTGGGCTTTGCACTCGTACAATCACGCGCTCGCCCAATTTTCGCGTGAACAAGCTGTTCAAGCGGTCAACGCGAGCGGCGTGTTTCGGGCCAATGGGCGACATCTCGACAATCTCTCCCTCGATGAGTTCCAGTCGGTCATCTTCCTTGAGTACCCCGCTTGCCAACATCTCGTGATACTCAGCGGCAGTGAACAGCCGCCGTTGCACTTGCAGAATCATTGGATACCTCCGTCGTGCATCGGTCTCATCCCGCGCTGTCCCCAACGGTGGCGCGTCAGGCGCTGGGCGCGTCAGATGGGTGTTAGGCCACAGCGCGCCGGGCGGCCCAAAGGCAGAGCGCGACGCCAGACAGCTCAAGCGCGAGGACCGGGTACAAGATTGGTCGGACCTCACCTTTGGCCAAAACGATGCCGATGCCACGGGTCAGCGCAAAGCCGGCGAGGCAGAAGGCTGTCGCTAGAAGACCCAAACGCACGCGTTCGTGGCTCTGCGCACAGAAGGCGAGGAACGCGGCTACTCCGAGCTCGAACCCTCCGTAAGTGGCGGCGAAGTCGATGCGCGCGGTCGCCGTCGGAAGCTCGATGCCGGCGGTGGCTGCAATGAAGCGGGGTGCCAGCACCGAGGCAGCGCCGAAGAGGGCGAAGAGCAGTGAGCAGAGCCACAGTACTGCCCGCGCGAGACGCATAGGAACGGAGACGAAATGTTTGTGGCCAAACGTTCCAGGTGAGGCGCCTAAGCCGGATAGGTCTTGCGATTGTGTCGAGTGCTTGAGTGCCATGCGATTCTCTTTCTGTACGGGTGAGGCCGCTCAACTCGTGATTAGATGGGCTCTCGTTATTGATTATAAGCTATCATTATTTGCCGTCAACGGGCATACAATTACGTCAGAAAAAAGTTTGGAACAGCGAATCAGAGACGCTTATCGGCGTTTCAGGCAGTATCGGTCAAACCACTCCACCATCCGGTTCAGCCGGTCCACGCGGTGTTGGGGTTCGCCGGCGCGGGACATCTCGTGTCCCTCGCGCGGGTAACGGTAGAGCACGGCGGTCTTCTTCAGCCGCTTGAGCGCGGTAAAGAGCTGCTCGGCGTCGGCCGGCGGACAGCGCCAGTCCTGATCCTGATGCTCGATTGCCAGCGGCGTGCGGATGTTCCGCACGTAGGCCAGCGGTGAGTGCTGCCACGCCTTCTCCACGTTGTCCCACGGATACATTTCAAACTCACGCTCGATCAGCCAGGGCACGTCGGTTGTGCCATACCACGACAGCAGGTTATACAGGCCGCGCTGCGCCCAGGCGCAGGCGAAACGGTGATCGTGGCCGATGATCCACGCCGTCATGTAGCCGGCGTAACTGCCGCCCGTCAGCGCCAGGCGCTTCGCGTCCACAAAGCCGAGACGCACCACCTGGTCCACGCCGGCGAGAATATCCGACATGGCCGGCTCGCCCCAGTTGTTTTGAATCGCCGTGCAGTGCGCCTCCCCATAGCCTTCCGACCCACGCGGGTTGCAATAAAACACCGCGTAGCCGCGCGCGGCGTGGCACTGCCATTCGAACCACAGCGCGGGCATGCTCGGCCCCCACATGACGTGCGGCCCGCCGTGCATATTCACCACCAGCGGGTATTTCTTGGCCCGGCGAAAGTCGATGGGCCTCAGCAGCCATCCCTGCACCTCGTACCCATCCGGCGCGGTGTAGCGTATCTCCTCCGTCCGAGCGATTTCGCGCTCGGCCAGCAGCCGGTCATTGAATGCGGTGAGACGCTTCTCGGATTTGCCGTCGGCCTTGACGAAGTACAGAGCCGACGGGAGTTCTGGCGTGGTGGCCACGAAGGCGATCTGGCCGGCATGGTCTACGCTGAACCCAAGCACCATGCGTCGCCCGCCGACGACCCTGTCCACCGCCTCCTCCCCGCCCCGGGCGTTCACCCGATAAAGGCCCACGTCTCCCCGGTCGCCGGCTTGAAAATACAACTCGCGCGAATCGGCGGCCCAGTGGAAGAGTTCCACGCTCCGGTCCAGCGCCGCCGTGAGGGCGCGCGGTTCGCCGCCGGCCGCGGGCATCACCGCCAGGTCCAACCGATGGCCGAACGAGCCGGAGTCTAAATTGCGGATGGCCGCAATCCACCGGCCATCTGGCGACACCTGGGGCGCGGCGTACTTGTAGCCGGGCGCCGTAAGGTATCTGAACGGCTTGCGCTTGCCCACCGCCGGAATCCGCACCAGGCTGATATGTTCCCACGGAGAATCCGCCGGCGTGCGCGACTGCGTGGAGATAAGGTAACTGCCGTCTTTGGCCCACGCAATATCGTTAAAACTCATCTCGCCCTCGGTCAGGCGGTAAGGTTTACCCTGTTTTTCGTCGTCGCCGGTTGGCGCGTCCATCACGTAAATGTGGGTGTGTCGGTCGTCCAGGTATTCCGTGCCGGTGCGATAAGGCAGGCGCGTGATGATGCGCGGGTCGGCCTTCTTTTTCTCCCGCTCCTCTCTGTGTTCCTCCTGGTGCTTTGCTTCCAGCGCCGAAGCGGGCGGCGGCGACTCCTGGCCCGAGTCTTCGCGCTTGCGCTCCTCGGCGTTGACCGGGGAAAGAAACGCCAGCCGCCGGCCATCTGGACTCCAGACGGGGTTGGTCGCGCCGTTGGGCATTGAAGTCAGCGGGCGCGCCTCGCCGCCGTCCAGCCCGATGAGATAAATCTGCGGCTTGCCGTCGCGCGCCGCCACAAACGCCAATGCCTGGCCGTCGGGCCGCCAGCGTGGCGTCGTCTCCGACTTTGCGCCGAAGGTGAACTGCCGCACGCGCGGCTTTTGACCCTCGAGCGTCGCCAGCCAGATGTGCCGGATGTACTTGTTCCCCAGCCGGTCCAGGCTGAGTTTTACAAAGGCGATGCGACTCCCCTCCGGACTGATCTGCGGGTCTTCGACAAATTGCAATTGGTACAGGTCTTCAGGGGTGAAGGGTTTTTTGACAGGCAAGGTGACCTCGGGATTAGGCGACAGGTAGCAAGTGGCAGGTGGCAAGCGGTAGTAAGAGAGGACTTGCTATCTGCCATCTGCTATCTGCCATCTGCTACCGCCCACCTTTTTCTCTCTCTGCTCTGCATTCTTCGCACGGGCACAAAGCCCTCAAATACGTCCACGTATAAATGCCCGTATGATGTCCGTCTCCCCATTCCGGCTGAATGGCGTAGTTGCCCACCGGCAGGATTTTGGCGATCACGTAACTCTTGGCCGGAGTGAGCGGGAGGGTGAGCATCACGTTCGGGTCGGGCGGCCGGCCCATATTCTCGTGTCCGCCCCGGCACTCCACGCACGGGCAGGCCTCGCGCAGCCCGGCCAGCGGATATTCGCTCTTGTGCCCGTCGTCCCACGGGATGATGAGGACTTTGCGCGTTCGGTCGAGGGTAATCGCAGTTGGCCTTGTCATTGCGGATTTCGGATTGTGGATTTCGGAAAGTGATTGGGCGGCAGTCCGCAATCCGCAATCCGAAATCCACCCTCCGCCATCGTCAGGGTCCTTGCACCACCTGCAAATAATTCTGCACCGCCCAGCCATACTTGGTGTTCGTCGCCGGGTCTACCAGATACCACCACACAAAGCCGTCGCCGTCGCGCGGCCCGGCCTGCACCTGCAGCACCTCGCGTTCAATCGCCAGATAATTGACCGGGCTGGCGATGCCCGGCTCGGCGCGCAGGTTCAAGAAGCCATCACTACCGGTGCCGGTGACTTGCACGTAATCGCCGACCTTCACGTCGCCAGCGGGCGGCGGGGGCGGCGCGTCCGTCGGGACCAGGCTGGGGACGGGCGTCGGCGCAGATTGGAGGGTGGGCGTGGCGATGGCGTTCGAGGGCGGGGCGGTGACGACGACGGCCGTCGCCGTCGGGCCAGGCAAGTCCGCCGGGCGCGTGACGACCAGCAGGCCCACCAACGCCGCGGCGGCCATCAAAAACAAGAAGGCCGTCAGGGCCAGCAGCCACCAGGGAATATAGCCGGCTGATTCGCGAGGCGAAAAGGGGAGGGTCACGAACGCGAGGAGCGCGGTTCAGGCCACGCCGTCGTATTTAGCCACCAGCACCGTGATATCGTCGAAGGCCGGCGCCTGGCCGCGGAAGGCGAACACGTCGTCGAAGACCGCCTTGCAGACGTCAGGCGCCGGGTTCGAGCGGTAGCGCGAGATCAACGTGATCAGCCGTTCGGTGGTATACGGCTCGTCGGCCTCGTTCACCGCGTCGGGCACCCCATCGGAATAGGCGATGAGCAAATCCCCCGGCTGGAGCTGGATCGAGCGTTCCTCCAGCGTCAGGTCGGGCCACATCCCCAGAAAACGCCCCTCGGCTTCCAGCGCCAGCGGCAGGGGGAAGGACTGGCGGAAGAGCAGCGGCTTGTCCTGCCCGGCGCGGATGTAGCGCAGGCGCCCGGTGGGCAAATGCAGCAAGCCGTAGAACACCGTCACAAACATCTCGTCGTTCGACGAGACTTCCATGATGCCCTGATGCACCGCCATCGCCACTTCCACCGGCGAGAGGCTGCGCCGCGCGTTGGCGATAAACAGCGCGCGCGTGACCGCCATGAACAGCGCCGCGTGCACGCTCTTATCTGAGACGTCGGCCATCAGCAGGCCGACGTGCTCGTCGTCCACCTTGAGCACGTCGTACAGGTCGCCGCCCACGTGCCGCGCCGGGACGTTCCGCCCGGCGAACGTATACCCCGGCGCCGCCGGGAAGCGGGAGGGCAGCAAACTGCGCTGCACCTCGCCCGCGATCTCCATCTCGCGTTCGAGTTTCTCTTTCTTCACGATCTCGGCCTGCGCGGCCTTGAGGTCTTCGTAGGCTTTGCGGAGCTCCTCGTTCTTGCGGGTCAGGTCGGCAATCGTGTTCTGCCCCGCCGCGCGCACATTGGCGACGAACCGTTGAATCATGGCCATGGCCATGTTTGAGCTTTCGCTCAACAAGTTGTGGAACTCATACTCCGAGATTTCAAGGACGGTGGTCTGGACCAGCGTCGTGATGCTGGCCGTGCGCGGCTTGTGTTCGATGAGCGCCATCTCGCCGAAGAATTCGCCCGGGTTGCGGATGGCCAGCACGCGCTGCTCGTTGTCGCCCAGCTTCTGGGTAATCGCGACCTGCCCCTCGGCGACGATGTAGAAGAT
>DAOTXG010000163.1:0-9695 GCA_034435515.1 Anaerolineales bacterium | reverse complement strand
CGCATCACGCGACCATGGCCGCCCGCTGGGACGCTGGGCGTATGGCGGCGACGCTGCCCTCCGGCGTAACCCTTGTCGGCATTGACGAAGCGACGGCGCTGCTACTGCCCGAAGGCCGGGTGCTGGGCGCGGGCGTGGTGACGGTCTACGGCCCTGACGGCCCGCGCGCGTATGAGGCGGGCGCGGTCGCGCCATTAGAATGATCCGATATTTCGCCAAAGAATACCCCGGCGAACCCTTTCGCCATTTTCAGCGGCCCCATCTTATCGCGCTGGGCCTGATTGCGCTATTCAACCTGTCTTTCCTTTACCTGCGCCAATCGGCCGCCCCGGCTGATCTCCAAACCATCCGCTGCCTCATGGCGGCCGTGCTCGTCCTGAACGAGCTGTCGTGGCACGGGTGGCACCTCTATACCCGGCAGTGGACGATCCAGACAACGCTGCCGCTGCACCTGTGCGGGTTGATGGTCTGGTCGAGCGCGCTGATGCTCGTGACCCGCAGTTACACGCTCTATGAGTACCTTTACTTCCTCGGGATTGGCGCGGCCTCGCAGGCGCTGCTCACGCCCGACCTGGGCCAGTACGGCTTCCCGCACTTCCGCTATTTCCAGACGTTCATTTCACACGGGCTGCTCGTCACCGCGCCGATTTACATGACGGTGGTGGAGGGCTACCGCCCGCACTGGGATTCGCTGCTGCGGGTCTTTGTGGGGATGAATGCGTATATGCTGGTCATCGGCGTGGTCAATTGGCGGCTCGGCAGCAACTACCTGTTCATCGCCCGCAAGCCGGAGACGCCCAGCCTGATTGACTACCTCGGCCCGTGGCCGTGGTACATCGTCAGCCTGGAGGTGATTGGCCTGCTGCTCAGCCTGCTGCTCTACCTCCCCTTTGCTATCGGAGATGGGGTGCGATGGTAGAATCTGTAAATCTGTTCATGGCATGAACAAAATTGCTGTATAATCGTTCTCCGTGAGAACTGAAATACAGCGACACCGATTTCTTCGCCAGCAACTCTACCCGCCTACTTCTCCCCGCCTGACCATCATCACTGGTGCGAGGCAGACCGGCAAGACGACGTTGGCCCGCATGGTGTACCCCGACCTGAACTACGTCAATCTTGACGCCATCGAGCAACGCGAGGCCATCCGGCAGGTCCGCACGGATGCGTGGGCACAGGCCATCGGTCCGGCGATCCTCGACGAGGCTCAAAAGGAGGCTGGCGTGTTCGACAAGGTCAAATATGCCTTCGACGCCGGCCAACTGCCAGCCACCGTCCTGCTTGGCTCGTCGCAGATACTCATGCTCCAGCGGGTGCGCGAGACGCTGGCTGGGCGCGCGTTCATCTACGAACTGTGGCCGCTGATGGCAAGCGAACTGGCCTGGCCGATTGGCGCGCCGTCTGCCGCGTTCCCTCTGCTTGATCGGCTGCTCACCCAGCCGGGCAGCGCCGACGAACTACTGACGCCGCTCCCGAACGTCCTCGTCGGCGAGGCGGCCAACACGGGCGCGCAGGCCGTCGCGCACCTGCTGGCGTGGGGCGGGATGCCAGCCCTTCTCCCTCTGCCCGACGCCGAACGGCGTAAATGGTTGAGCGCGTACGAAACCGCGTATCTCGAGCGCGATCTGGGCGATCTGGCGCGACTGACCGACCTGATGCCGTTCCGCCAGTTGCAGCAGTTGTGCGCGCTGCGCTCCGGGCAGAGACTTTCGTATTCGAAACTGGCGCGCGAGGCGGGCCTGAGCGTGAGCACCAGCCGCCGCTACGTCGAATACCTGCGGTTGTCGTATCAGGCCTTGCTGCTGCAGCCCTATGCGACGAACCTGACAAGCCGCGTGGTGAAAGCGCCGAAGGTCTATTGGCTGGACGTCGGCTTGCTGCGCCAGCAGACGCGCTACTGGGGGCCGGCCACGGGCGCGGTATTCGAGACACTGGTCGTGACCGAGATTTACAAGTGGGTGAAGACGATGGACCGGCCAGTGGAGCTGGCCTTCTACCGCACCCGCTCCGGGCTGGAAGTGGATTTGCTGCTGACGATGCCGGAGGGCGTGTGGGGGATCGAAATCAAAGCCGCCGCCCGGCTGGGCGCGAGCGACTGGCGGGGATTGCGCGAGGTCGGCCAGTCGCTCGGCCCGCAGTGGCGCGGCGGCCTCCTGGTTTACAGCGGCCCGACGCTAGAGCGGGCGGCGCCAAACATTTGGGCGATGCCAGTCGAGCGATTGCTGGTATAGGGCAGCCGGAAAATACGGCCAGGTTATTCGGATGCCAGTTCAACTGTGGCACGGCGAAGCCGATACGAACGCGCCGCTGGCGATGGGACGCTACATGGCCGACGCCATTCCCAACAGCCACGTGCAGTTCTATCCCGATGAGGGCCATTTATCCCTGTTTGCCAGGAGAACAGAAGAGTTTCTCCGCTTTCTGGCGGATTGGTAAACTACAACGAATAGGGGAAGGAACGAATTCGCCGACGGGCGTTCTCTGTTCATCACCTCATTTGCTCTTGCCACCTGTCACTTGCCAGTTGACAACCGTGATATAGTACAGAGAAATGGGCAATCAATATCCCGAACTCTTCCGCCGCCATAAACGCAATCCCATCTTGATCGCCGCCGACTGGCCTTATCCGGTCAATAGCGTGTTCAACGCCGGCGCGACGTCCTTGCCCGACGGAACCACGCTGCTCTTGTGCCGCGTGGAGGATCGGCGCGGACATTCCCACTTGTGCGCGGCCCGCTCCGCCGATGGCGTGGATGGCTGGCAGATTGATCCACAGCCCACCCTGGCGCCCGATCCCGAGCGCTTTCCGGAAGAATTGTGGGGCATTGAAGATCCGCGCATCACTTACATCCCTGAATTGAGCAAGTATGCCATCACCTACACGGCTTACTCACGCCGCGGGCCGGGGGTGTCCTTAGCGCTCACGGAAGACTTTCATCGCTTTGAGCGCTATGGCATGATCATGCTGCCGGAAGATAAAGATGCGGCCCTGCTGCCGCACCGGATTGGCGACCATTGGGCTTTGATCCATCGCCCGGTCGGTTATCTGGGCGCGCACATGTGGATTTCCTATTCGCCCGATCTGCGGCACTGGGGCAGCCACAAGTTGATGCTCGAAGCCCGGCGCGGCGCGTGGTGGGATGCGAACAAGATCGGCCTCTCGCCCCCGCCCATCCAGACGCCGCGGGGTTGGCTGGTGATTTACCACGGGGTGCGCCTGACCGCGGCCGGCGCCCTTTACCGGCTTGGGCTGGCGCTGTTTGATTTACAAGACCCAACGCTTTGCCTGAAACGCGGCGACAGTTGGATTTTTGGCCCGGAAGACCCCTACGAGCGGCGCGGAGATGTGGACAATGTCGTCTTTCCTTGCGGATACACCCTCGCCCCCGATGGCGATACCCTCAGCCTCTATTATGGCGCGGCGGACACGTGCATGGCGCTGGCCACCGGCAGTGTGCGCGCCCTGCTGGAGTGGCTCGAACAACACAATGGCGAACCCGCCGCTGCCTCACCCGGCTAGAGGGGCGCCTTTTGTTCATTGTTTCACTGAACCGCCGTCATTCGTTTACGCGAAGCGGTTTGATATTCGTTGACAGAGCTCCTTGGAATCAATCAAGAGCGTTTGCTATTCATACGTGGCAAGAGAGTTGACCTATGAAAACCATTACCATTCCTACCCGCGCCAAAGCCATCCACGACTTGCTCAAAAAAGCGCGTCGTCGAAGCGTCATCTTAGAGACAGCCGACAGACAGCGCTACGTGCTAACAGCCGTCGGCAATTGGGAAGCGTTTGACGTGGGCGACAGCGAGGACTTTGGCGAAGAAGTCAAGCGAACAGTTCAAAACAACCGCTTGATGAAGTTTCTGGTGGAGCGGCGCAAAACCGCCAAAGGCAAAAGCAAGTCATTGGAAGAGGTCGAAAAAGAATTGGGTCTGGCGTAAACCAGCGGAGTGTTTCCACAGGTCAGGCAGTCCAACCCGGCCTCGTAAGAAATCCCACGTCACTTCACCGTAAACTCAAATTTCACCACCTCAGTCTTCTTGCCATCCTGCGCTGTGGCTTGAATGTACAGGGCGTGCTCGCCCGGCGTCAGGCCGGTGACTTGAATGGGCATGAATGGCCCGCCAGTGAGCGCCTCGCTCAGCGAGTCGTCGTTCAGGCTGTAGTTGTAGGTGTAGAGCTCGACGCCGGTCGCGCCCAGTTCCATGAGCCACCCAGAATGGCTCTCTGCAATCAACAATCAGAAGTCCGCTGATGCCTCTGCGAGTCGCCGCCCTCCAATTCTTCGCCACGCCCTTCGACCTCGCGCGCAACCTCGAAACGGTTGAGAGGCTGGCTCGCGCGGCGGCCGGGCAAGGGGCGCAAATCGTCGTCGTCCCTGAACTGTTCAATACGGGCTACGTCTATGCCCCGCGCCTGTCGGCGTTGGCTGAGACTGACGACGGCCCGACCCTGCGCCATCTCGTCCGCCTGAGCGCAGAATTGAAAATTCACCTTGCCGGGCCGCTGCTGCTCCGCGAGGCGGGGCGCATCTTCAACGTCTTCGCCCTCGTCACGGCCGAGGGAAAAATCCACAAGTATCGCAAGCGGCATCCGTTCCTGTGGGAACACTGCTACTTCGAAGCCGGGCGTGAGCCGCTCATCGCCGAGACGGCTTGGGGGCGCATCGGCCTGATGACGTGCTGGGACATCGCCTATCGAGACGTCTCCGAAGCGTATCGCGGCCGCGTGGACCTGCTTCTTCACGCCTCCGCGCCGCCCCGCTTTCATCGCGCGGTGCTCAACTTCCCGCTCGGCAAGAAAATCTATCTCGCGCAGTTGATGCCTGAGCTGCTGCGCGACCGGGAGGCGATAGACGACTGGTACCTGGGCGCTGTAGCCGCGCGCGCCCGGTGGATTGGCGCGCCGATAGTCCACGCGGTGATGGCCGGGCGCTTCGTCACCGAGGTGCCTTTCCCGCGTTTGAGTTTCCTCGCCGCCGCGCTGGGCCGCCCGCGCTATTGGCCGCTCGTCTCGCGGGCTAATCTGGCCTCGCTCCGCGCCACGTTCTACGGCGCGAGCGCCATCTTCAGCGCGCAGGGCGACACGCTGGCCCACGTCGAGGGTGAAGAGGGCCTGGCGCTGGCCGACGTGACGCCGAATAACAACAGCGCCTTGCCGGCCTCGCCCCTGGATACGGATAACTCGCGTTATCTGCTGCCAAAGATTCCAGCCCGGTTGCGCGCGATGGAGTGGGCGATGCAGTGGCTGGGGAGCAAGTATTATCGGCGGCGCAACTGGGCGGATAAGTAGTGCTATACTGTGTTTAGTGTGCGCGGCGCGAAAGGAGCGAGACCATGGCCATCATCCTTGAGAATCTGTCTCTCCCCGAAAAAGGGCCGGTGGAGATCAAAGTCAACGTCTCATTCGAGATCAAGGTGACCGCCGAAGAAGCCCGGCGCAAGGTCAACCGCTGGCTGATTGACCAGGTGAGCCTCCAGATGGGGGGCCTGAAGCCCGCGCTGGTCTTGCTCGGCGAACGAGCAGTATGGCGGGTGCCAGTCGAGTTTACTGCGCCCAGCGTCGGGCGCGCCGGCATGGTGGGGGAAGTGGAGGTAGAGGTTGACACAGGCGAGGTGCGTGCCACGCCCGAGATCAAGCAGGGGATAGAGCAGCGCGCGACCGAAATTGCCTCAAGCCTGCCGCCTTTCAAACCGAAGAAATTGCCGCCTGAGTATCTGGCAAAAAATATGCCGTCTGTTCCAAAGACGGCCGCGGAAGAAGAACCGGTCGCCGCTTCCAAAGAATGAAACCGGTTTATCTCTCTGTCAAGCACGTTCGGCAACAGCAAGACGGCGAATGCCTGGCGGCCTGCGCCCAGATGGCGTTGAACTTTTTGGGTATCCCAGCCAGCTATGATCGTTTGCTGAAGTTGCTGAAGATCGAATCCTTCGGCGCGATCTACTCAAACTTGCGCGAGCTGGAGCAATTGGGCGTGACTGTCGTGTATAAACGCGGCGCGTTGGAAGAATTGCACGAGCATTTGCGCAACCATCAGCCTTGTATTGCGCTGGTACAAACGAGCGAATTGCCCTACTGGGAAGAGGCCACCTTGCACGCCGTGGTCGTGGCGGGTTTAGACGATCAATTTGTTTACCTGCACGACCCGGCGTTCGAGGAGTCGCCTATTCCTGTTTCCCACGGCGACTTTGGCCTCGCCTGGCTGGAGCGCGACGAGCTTTACGCGGCGCTGACGAAGCGCGGTTGAGCTTTAAGGACTCGTAACCTCACTTTCGCCGCCGAAAAGAGCGATCAACCAGGATTGCCAACTATGACCATCATTCTCGAAAACTACACGCTTCCTGAAAAAGGGCCGGTGGAGATCAAAGTCAACGTCTCATTCGAGATCAAAGTGACTGCCGAAGAAGCCCGGCGCAAGGTCAACCGCTGGCTAATTGACCAGGTGAGCATTCTCATGGGGGGCTTGCAACCCACGCTCATATGGACCGGAAAGCAAGCGGTTTGGCGCGTCCCGGTCCATTTGACGTTCCCACACACGGGATCAGTAGGCACAGTCGGCGAGGTGGACGTGGAGGTAGAGAGGGGCGAGCTTCAAAATCTGGAAGCGCGCAAGGCCGAAATTGAACGCTGCGCCAGGGAGCGGGCCGCCCGCGTACCGCCGTACAAGCCGCATGATCATGTGCCGCCGGAATATTTGGCGCAGAACGTGCCGCCGGCTCAGAAGATTGTCGAGGAAGAAACTCAGCCTGTCTCAGCCGAAGAATGAACCCCATCCACCTGCCGATCCGCCATGTTCGCCAGCGTAACCCCGGCGAATGCCTGGCCGCCTGCGCAAAAATGGCGTTGGATTTCCTCGGCGTCTCTGTCACCTATGACCATCTGGTAAAGTTGCTGAAGATCGAATCCTTCGGCGCGGTATTTTCTAAAGTGCGCGAGCTGGAGCAGATAGGCGTTCAGGTCATTTACAAACGCGGGACACTCGAAGAACTTCATGAACATGTGTCGAACAACCGCCCGTGCATTGCGCTGGTGTGGACAGGCGAGCTGCCTTACTGGCAAAGCGCAACCTTCCATGCGGTCGTCGTGGCTGGTCTCGATGATCAATCAGTTTATCTGAACGACCCCGATTTCCCTGACGCCCCGATCCAGGTTTCCCACGGCGACTTCGGCCTCGCCTGGCTGGAACGGGATGAACTCTACGCGGCGCTGACGAAGCGCGGCTGAGCTTTAAGGACTCGTAACCTCATCTTCGCCGCCGAAAAGAGCGATCAACCAGGATTGCCAACTATGACCATCATTCTCGAAAACTACACGCTTCCTGAAAAAGGGCCGGTGGAGATCAAAGTCAACCTTGCCTTTGAAATCAAGGTGACCGCCGAAGAAGCCCGGCGGCTGGTCAACCGTTGGTTGATTGACCATATGAGTCTCCAGATGGGAGGCGATCCGCCAACGCTAGTGGTGGGCCAACGCGCAGTCTGGCGCGTTCCGACTTACATCACCTTCCCGCACACCGGACGTTTTGGGGTCGTCGGCGCAGTGGAGGTGGATGTCGAAACCGGAGAGTTGCTGCACTTGATGGAGAGCAGGGCCGAGATGATCCGCCGCCTCGAAGAGGAAGTGAAACCGCGCCTGCCTCCCTATCAGCCGGGCGTCCGCCATGTGCCGCCTGAATATCTGGCGCCCATACCATCCCCGGCGAACGCAGAAAAAGAATAATCGTCCTCTATGGCCAAGATTCTTCTGCCGGTCCCTCACCGCGAGCAGGCCCAGACCGCCGATTGCCTCGCCGCTTGCGCGGCGATGGTCCTGGATTATATGGGAATGTCCGTGGCTTATGAGCGGCTTCTGAAACTCCTGCGCGTGGAATGGTTTGGCGCGTTCGCGGGCAATATCCGCGAACTGGAACAACTGGGGATTGCAGTGATTTATAAGCGCGGCACACTCGCGGAGCTGCGCGAACATCTGGAACATGATCGCCCCCCAATTGCTCTGGTGGAGACCGGAGAACTTCCCCACTGGGAGGACTCTACGCTTCATGCGGTTGTGGTCGTCGGCATGGACGACGAATTAATCTATCTCAACGATCCCGGCTTTCCTGAAGCCCCAGTGCAGGTTTCCCATGGCGACTTTGGCCTCGCCTGGCTGGAGCGGGACGAGCTTTACGCGGCGCTGACGAAGCGCGGCTGAACTCTTTAAAGTAGAGGGTTGCGCCTACACCTCGACGGACTAGTCAATCTCCTCCGCGCCCGAGCAAATTCCTGCTGTCTCTAAACCCGCCTCAAACCCTTCGCGCCCCGCGAAGGGTTTTGTGTTTGAGTCGGGTTTCTTGACTTCGCTCAACCTGACGGCGTCAAACGAAAAAATAACTGGCGGCGTTGCCCCGTAGGACAAACACCGGTAGTAACGCACGCCTTCGGCTTACTTCTGAATCAGGCTTTGGCCGATAGCCTCGCGGTCGCAGGTCGAATATTCTCTGCCCATCAAAGTTCCTCTGCGGGCGGCGAAGTCTCGGTCAGCGGTTTTCGCATCCCCCAATATCTTCCCAGATCACGCGAGGTGAAAAAAATGTTAAAGCGCGGCTCTTGGAAATTGACTTTGCCTCTCCTGCTCACCGGTTTGTATCTGGCGCTCGCTCAACACTATGCCCCTCCGCCCCCGGCGGCCGCGCAAACAGTCGCCTCGTTTTCCTTCGGCGCCGCCGGCGACCACGCGACGGGGAGCGCGGCGACGGCCAGCCTCGACCGGTTAGCCGCCTCCGGCCTGAGTTTTTACCTGGCGCTGGGGGACTTAAGTTACAGCACGGACCCCGAATCGCAATGGTGCGATTACGTGAAGGGTCGCGTCGGGGCGACTTTTCCTTTCCAGTTGATTACCGGAAATCACGAGGACGAAGACATCGCGAGCGACGAGGGGTTCATAGACCGGTACGCCGCCTGTCTGCCGGACCGGCTGGGCGCGATCGGCAGTTACGCCCACCGATACTATTTTGACTATCCTGCCAGCCAACCGCTGGCGCGCTTTATCCTGATTGACCCCGACTTGAACCGCGACGGCGCGATTCAGCAGTATTGCAGCAGCGGCGAAACGGCCAACTGCAACTGGTTGAGCGCGCGCATTGACGAAGCCAAGGCCCAGGGCCTGTGGGTGATCGTGGGGATGCATAAGAACTGTATTACGGTCGGCGTGAAATCATGCTCAATTGGATCAGCCTTGATGAATCTGCTGATCAGCAAGAGGGTGGATCTGATCCTGCAAGGGCACGATCATAATTACCAACGCAGCAAGCAGTTAACCTGCGCCGCCGTCAATTCGTACAATCCGGCGTGCGTGGCCGACGATGGCTCGGATAACCAATACACGAAAGGCGGCGGCGCGGTCTTCGTCGTCAGCGGGGCTTTCGGCGCAGGACTGTACGACGTGAACCCAGGCGATGCGGAGGCCGGCTACTTTGCGAGGTGGATGGGCGCCAACAGCAACCCGCGCAATGGCTTTACGAAATTTACCGTGTCGGCTGCTCAAATTGCGGTCGAGTTTGTCGGTTCAACCTCCACCTCAAGCTTTACAGACGGTTTCACCATCAACGCTGCCTCGCTCGCCCCCACCTCTACGCCGACGAAGACGGCCACGCCGGGAGGAACAGCCATGCCGACGGCGACGCGGACGCCCTCGGCCTCCCCGACCTCAACTCGTACGC
>DAOTXG010000162.1:0-2156 GCA_034435515.1 Anaerolineales bacterium | reverse complement strand
GCCTCGTACACCAGGCCCTCGGCCAGCGGCCGGGCACTGCCGTTAGTGATCGCGTCCAGCGCGGCCCGGATGGTCGCCGCGCCCTTCTGCGCAATCTTCTTCCCGAGGTCGCGCGCGGTCTTGAGCACCTCGCCGCCGGGCACGACCTTGTTCACCAGGTTCAGCCGGTAGGCCTCCTGCGCCGTGATCTGGTCGCCGGTCAAAATCCACTCAATCGCCTTGGCCCGGCCCACGAGGCGCGGCAGCCGCTGGGTGCCGCCCCAGCCGGGGATGATGCCCAGGTTGATCTCCGGCTGGCCGATCTTGGCCCGATCGCCGATGATGCGCATGTGGCAGGCCAGCGCCAGTTCCATCCCGCCGCCGAGGGCCACGCCGTTGATAGCGGCGATGAACGGCTTGGGCGAGCACTCGATCTTGTTGAACACGGCCTGGCCGCGCTGCGCGGTCTCGATGGATTGCTGCGCGGTCGTAATCGTCGTGAACTCGTTGATGTCAGCCCCGGCCACGAACGCGATTTGTCCGGCCCCGGTGATGACGGCGGCCTTGGCCTCCGGGTTGGCGATGATCTCGTCAATCGCCTCGCTCAATTCCTGCATCGTCGCCGCATTCAGCGCGTTCACCGGCGGGTGGTCAATTGTGATGATAGCGACGCGGTCTTCGATGGAGGTCTTGACGAATTGTTGTTCGCTCATAGGTTACAACTCCTGATAGCAAGGAACTGCAGGAACTCAAGGAACTACCGGACCGAGAGTTCCCTGTTTCCCTTCAGTTCCCTGAGTTCCTTTCATCCCGAATACTCGTGAAACCCTCTCCCCGCCTTCCGCCCCAAATGTCCCGCGCGGACTTTGGCGCGCAGCAGCCGCGCCGGGCGGAAGCGTTCGCCATGTTTCTTTTGCAGAGCTTCCAGTCTGGCGACGACGGCGTCCAGGCCGAGGATGTCGGCCACGGCCAACGGGCCGACGCGCTCGCCGCCGTAGGTCATGCCGGTCCCGGCCACCATCGCCAGGTCAATGTCGCCGGGGCCGGCAATTTTCTCTTGCAGGCACAGCGCCGCCTCGTTGACAAGCGGCATGATCAGGCGATCCGGGTCAAAGCCATCGCCGGCCTTCTTCACCTGGCCCGACGCCTGCAGTTCGGCGATCATCTGGTTGACCGGCTCGTCGCTCGCCGCGCCGTAACTGTAGAAGCCCGCGCCGCTTTTCTCGCCCAGCCGCCCGGCTTGCACCAGGAGCGGGAACAACGCCGCGCCGCGCATCCGGTCGCCGTACTCGCTTTCGAGATACTGACCCACGTCGGCGCACACGTCGAGGCCGAGCATGTCCATGAGCAGGAACGGCCCCATCGGCCAGCCCCACTCGCGCATCTTCTCGTCAATTTCGTTGGCCGTGGCCTCGCCCTCCTGCAGGGCCAGCACGGCTTCGTTGAGATACGGCATGAGCAGGCGGTTGACGAGAAAGCCTGGACACTCCTGCACGACCACCGGCAGTTTGCGGAGTGACTCGGCGAAGGCGACCACGTCGTCCACCGTTTCCTGCGCGGTGTCGAGGCCGGGGATGATCTCCACCAGCTTCATCACGTGCGCCGGGTTGAAAAAGTGCATGCCGATCATCTTGCCGGGCCGCCCGGAGGCCGCGCCCATCTCGGAGATCGAGAGCGCCGAGGTGTTGGAGGCGATGATGGCCGACTCGGGCAGGACGCGCGTCAACTCGCCCAGCACCGCGCGTTTGATGGACATCTTTTCGGGGACGGCCTCGATCACGATGTCCACGTCCCCGAACTCGTCGTAGGCCAGCGTCGGCGTGACGAGCGACAGCTTGCCGTCCATGTCGCCGGCGGACATCTTGCCCTTATCCACGCGGCCCTGGTAGATTTTGCGGATGCGCGCCATTCCTTTGTCCAGCATGGCTTGATCCACGTCTTTGAGAATGACGGGCAGCCCGGAGTACGAGATCACCTGCGCGATCTCCGCGCCCATCGCGCCCGCGCCGACCACGGCGGCTTTGAAGATGTACATGGAGTTCTCCTCATTCAGTAAACAGTAAACAGTGAATAGTGAACAGTCCACTGCTTACTGTTCACGGTTTACTTTGTCCGTTCGCCCGTTCGACAATAATGGCGCTTCCCTGCCCTCCCGCCGCGCACAGCGTCGCCAGCCC
>DAOTXG010000161.1:0-7832 GCA_034435515.1 Anaerolineales bacterium | reverse complement strand
GATTTTGCGCGCCACGCCCAGCCGGTATTCCGGGTCGTTCGAGATGCCGGTCTCGTCATTCGCCATGCCGATGACCGCCGCGCCGTGCTTCTTAATGACCGGCAGCAGCCGCTCCAGCCGCTCGTCTTCGCCCGTCACCGAATTGACCAGTGCCTTACCCTCGTAGACGGCCAGCGCGGCCTCCAGCGCCTCCACCACCGACGAGTCAATGCACAGCGGCGCATCGGCGACCTCTTGCACCGCGTGGATGGCGGAGACGAGCAGTTCCGCTTCGTCGGCGATGGGGACGCCCGCGTTCACGTCGAGCATGTGCGCGCCCGCAGCCACCTGGGCCGCGGCGTCCTTCCGCACCCGGCTGAAATCTCCCGCCGCCATCTCGGCCCCCAATCTCTTCCGTCCGCTCGGGTTAATCCGCTCGCCGATCATCACGAACGGCCGCCCCGGGCCGATGACGACGGTCTTGGTTTTTGAATGGAGGGTTGTTTCTCTAATCTCCAATCTCCAATTCTCTAACTCTCTAACTCTAACTCTAACTCTAACTCTAACTCTAACTCACTCCTGCACCTTGCTCATCATCGTCTCGACGGCGACGACGGCTTCGGCCAGCACGCCGCCGGGGGCTGCGCCCGCCGCGCCGATGAGTTCTTTCGCCTTGCGCGCCGTGGTGCTGGCGTCGGGACAATAGGCGTCAGCGCCGGCCAGTTCGGCGTAGTGCGCGGTCACGGGCGCGCCGCCGACCATCACCTTGACCTTGTCGCGCAGGCCCGCCTTCTTGAGCGCCTCGATGTTGACCTTGAACATCGGCATCGTCGTCGTGAGGAAGGCCGAGAAGCCGACGATGTCTGGCTGGTGCTTTTGAATGGCGTCCACAAACTTCTCCGGGCTGGTGTTCACGCCGAGGTCTACCACCTCGAAGCCTGCGCCTTCGAGCATGATGTTGCACAGGTTCTTGCCGATGTCGTGCACGTCGCCCTTGACCGTGCCCATCACCACCTTGCCGACGGTCTTTTCGCCTTTGGCGGCGAGCAGAGGGCGCAGCAGCACGAGCGCGCCCTGCATGGCCTTGGCCGACATCAACATTTCCGGCACGAAGAAGTCGCCCACCTCGAAGCGGCGGCCCACTTCCTGCAGAGCCGGCAGCAGCGCCTGATAGAGCAAATCCACCGGGTCAACCTGGGCGTCCAACCCGGTTTGCGTCAGGTTCTTCACTTCCGGCGCTTTGCCGAGCACGGTGTTGTCGAATAATCCCTGCAAAATTTCTTCGCGTGTCATACCCATCTCCTCCAAATCCTGGCGGTAACGACTCTGCGAAGCGCCCCTTTGGGGTAAGTCGTTACTACAATTGTCGTTGCGAATTTTGATTAGGCCATCGCCGGGGCGGCTTCGACCGCCTTTTCCCACCCGGCCGGCGCGGTCAACTCGCCGCTCACCAGGCCCTCCCACTCGGCGCGGATGTGCGCGTCCACGTCGGGCGAGAGGAACGAGGTGTAGTTGCGGGTGAGGATGTCACGCACCTTGTTCATCGCGCGGCTCTGCGTGTCCAATGCGCCGCGGCTCGTCCAGCGGATGCGCGGGTCACGGTCGGCAATGTCGGGCAGGAAGCCGGTGGTCTTCATCAGTTCGTACGTGCGCGGCTTGTCGAGGAATGTGCCGCCGGGGCCGGTCTCGGCGATCTCGTCCAGCGCGAAGTCCTCCTCGCCGAACTCGAAGCCGCGCTTCAGGCGCTTGAGCATCAGCGCGATCTCGTCGTCAATCACGGCTTTCGCGAAGTCGAAGCACATCAGCGCGTCGAGCAGGCCGCCCAGGTTGAACATGTCCATCCCGCCCAGCAGCCCGGCCAACGCGCCCATCCCGGTCTCGTAGCCCGACTGCGCGTCGTTGATTTTGGCGTTGGTCTGCCCGATGTAGCCGCCGTTCGGGACGTTGTAGAAGCGCGCCATTTGCGCGTGGCCCAGGCTAAGCATCGCGCACTCAACGCCGCCGGGCGCGTAAGCCCCGCGCCGCATATCGGCCACGGTTGAGAGGAAACTGTAGACGAGCGGCGCGCCGGGACGAATCATCTGCTGGAGCGCCGACCACGCCAGGAACTCGGCGTTGCCCTGCGCCAGCGTGCCGAGCAGCGTCAGCGGCGAGGACATGCCCGCGTTCGGGACGATGCTGCCGAAGTTGGGATAGCCCTTCTCGGTGAAATACATCAGCATCTCGGTCGAGTCGAAGTCCATCGCCAGCGGCGAGACGACCGGGCAATAGTGGTGCGTGAAGAAAGGATGCGCGCGGTAGGCGTCTTCGCTCCCCGCGATGAGCGCGCCGAGTCTCAGAATCGCGTCGGCGTCCTCGGGGTTGAGGGCGCTGCAGCGGATGGGCTTGAGGCAGTTTTTGACGGTGGGGTAGAGGCGGGTGATGGAGTATTGGCCGGGGGGCGTGTCCTCCGCCAGGGTCGAGATCGAGAACACGTCGTAGCCGGGCAGCTCGTGGATCAAGCGGGCGATGCGGGCGATGTCGTCCGAATAGGCCCGGCGCTCTTCACCCGTTACCGGGTCGAGCAGGTTGGGCGCGGAACTGGCGGTCACGATCACTGGCGCGTCGTCGGGCAGGGTCCGGTCATATTGCGGGTCGCGCCCGTGAAAGGTGAATTTCGGCGGATAGGCCCGGCGGTATTCCTCGACGATGGCGCGCGGGAGTTTGACAATTTCCGTCTCCGAGTCCACCGGACAGCCGTGCCGGGCGAAGCATTCGCGCGCTCTTTCGTTGCGCACCAGCAGGCCGACCGTTTCGAGGATTTCGAGCGAGGCTTCGTGCACGCGCTCGACCTGCTCTGGAGTGAGGAGGGCGGCGAATGTAGCGATCATCTGTCTTTCCTTTGCGGCGGGGGAACGCTGATGACGCTGACTGCACGCTGATGGTCGCTGATTTTTCTTGATTTATCAGCGCAAATCAGCGCCTGCCTGCGGCGTCAGCGTTCCCAATGAGCGAGCGGCCTCACAACTACAGATCCAACGACGCCATGTCGGTGACGAACCGGAAGCGGTCGCCCCGGTACAGGTCTTTCCCATACTCAATCGGCCGCCCGGCGGCGTCGAATGACAGGCGGCGTTCCAGCATCAGCGGGGCGCCGGGCTTGACGCGCAGCAATTCGGCTTCGTATTCGGCGGCGATCACCGGCTCCAGGCTCTGCCGCGCCTGGCTCACGGTGACCCCATATTCTTTTTCCAGCACTTCGTACATCGAGCGGCGCGACAGGTTGTGCTTGTGCAGTCCGGGAAACCGCGCTGCCGGGAGGAGATATCGCTCCAGCAGCACCGGCTCGCCGTTGAGCAGGCGCAGGCGATGGATGTCGTACACCACCGCCGCCGCTTTCAATTTCAACAGGCGCGCGGCCGCGGCCTCGGCGGGGCGCTGGAGACAGTGAATGACTCTGGCGCCCGGTTTGTACCCGCGCCGGCTCATGCCTTTGGTAAACGAGATGAGCTGATCCGCCTGGCGTTCGATCTTCGGCTCGGCGATGTAGGTGCCCGCGCCCTGGCGCCGGACGAGCAGCCCCTGGCTCTCCAGCACCCGCAGCGCCCGCCGCAGCGTCAGCCGGTTGACGCCCAGCTGCTGGCTAAGATCGCGCTCTGGCGGCAGGCGGTCGCCCGGTGTCAGTTTGCCGGCCTCGATCTGGTCGAGCAGGTTGTCGGCGATCTGGCTGTAGAGCGGGGCGGCCAGATCAGGGACAGGCGGGGCAAGCGCGATCATGAGAGACGAGTCAAACTAAAGGATCTCAGGGAACTGAAGGAACTCAGGGATTGGTGTATACCAATTTGGACTATACCATTAACCGGGGAGGTTGGCAATGAGGCCTGTGGCAGGTGTACACGCAGAGGTTGTCAACGGTAGAGACGTTCCGGTGGAACGTCTCCGGGAGACGCCCCACCGGGGCGTCTCTACACCACGACCGTTGTCCGAGGAGCGCGAGTTGGCTACAAACCCGACCCTAATGTTGATGGCGTGGAGGCTTGGCTGCTTGACAGCACAACAGCGGCGTTAGCGGTCGTCCTGGCCGACGTGATAGGGCACTTCGGTGATGATAATGTTCCGCAGGCCGAGCAGGCCGAAACGCAACCAGAAGGCCGTCTGCATGTGCAGGAAGTTGTGCCAACTCCTGGCCGGGACGAACTCGGGCACGATCACAGTCAGCACTTCGTTGGGCTGGCGAGCGGCGGCGATCGTCTGGATGTAATCGAGCAAAGGCTCGATCAGCAAGCGATAGGGCGAATGGATGACGTGCAGCCGGATGCCGTCGCCCCACCGTTCCCATTTAGCCTGCAGCTGCCCCTCGTCGGCAACGTCCAGGGCGACGTGAACGGCGGTGACGTCATCGGAGAGGGAACGGGCGTAGTGCAGCGCCTGTAATGTGCCGCGATGCACCCCGCTGACGGGAACGATCACCCGATGGCGGCGGATGCGGGGAGGCGCGCCGTAAGCGTCGAGGGAGAGTTCGGCGGCGATGTCCTGGTAGTGTTGATGAATGCGGAAGAAGATCAGCACCAGCGATGGGATGAGAAAAACGACGATCCACGCCCCGGCCGTGAATTTGGTGACGGCAAAGACGATCATCACGATAAACGTGCAGAACGCGCCGAAACCGTTAATCAGCATCTTGATCTGCCACCTGGGATCATGACGCAGTTCCGACCCCATTTGTTTTAGTGTTTCGCCAGGCTTGAGATGGCCGCTCTTCCACCAGCGCACAGCCATGCCGGTTTGCGACAGGGTGAAGGACAGGAAGACGCCGATGGCGTAGAGGGGAATGAGGGCCGTCGTCTGGGCGCCGAAGATGACGATCAACAACGCAGCCATGACGGCCAGGGTGAGAATGCCGTAAGTAAACACCAGCCGGCTGCCCCGATAGGTCAACTGCCTGGGCAAGAAGCCGTCGCCCGCTTGCAAGGCGCCGAGGCGCGGGAAGTCAGCATACGACGTGTTGGCGGCCATGATCAAGATCAACGTGGTCGAACCCAACAACATCAGGTACAGCGGGTGGCCGGGGCTATAAAGCGCGCGCCCAATCTGCGAAAAGATAGTCTCGGTCTCGGAGGGCATCGCGCCGCTGTGCCGGGCGAGGAAGGTGATGCTGAAAAACATCGTCGACAGAATCGCGCTCATCCAGATCAGCGTCACGCCCGCGTTGCGGCTGCGCGGCTCCTTGAAAGCGGTGATGCCGTTGCTGATGGCCTCGACGCCGGTCAGGGCGGCGCAGCCGCTGGAGAATGCCTTGAGGATCAGGAATAGACCCAGGACCTGGACGGATTCGTATTCGATGACATGCACCTCGGTCACGGCCTGCAGCGTTCCGGTGAAGTACTGATAGAAACCGAGGGCGATAGTGAACAGCGTCATTCCCAGGAAGAAGTAGGTGGGTATGGCAAACGTCCTACCGGACTCTTTCACCCCGCGCAGATTGACGAGAGTGATGAATAGAATGAAGCCCAGCGCAATCCACACCCGCCACGGGTAGAGCGCTGGAAAGGCCGACGTGATCTGGGCCACGCCGGCCGAGATGGAGACGGCAACGGTGAGGATGTAGTCGGTGAGCAAGGCGGCGCCCGCCGTCTGCGCCGGCGCCTCGCCGAGATTGTCGCGAGCGACGATGTAGGCGCCGCCGCCATTCGGGTAGGCGTGGATGGTCTGCTCGTACGAAATCGTGACGATGGCCAGGAGGATGACGATGGCAATCGCGACCGGCAACGACAGGGTGAGCGCGCCGGCCCCGGCCATGAACAAGACGATGAGGATTTCGTCGGTGGCGTAGGCGGTGGACGACAGAGCGTCTGAGGCAAAGACGGCCAGCCCGATGGCCTTGCCAATCGTTTGATGCGGCGCATCGGCGGTGTGCAGGCGCGGTCCGATCAGCAGTCGTTTGATTGACTCAAACGGTGATTGTTTGACGGTCGTAGTAGCCATCCGAAATCCCTTTGATCGCGCGCCCGACGAGACCGTGCGGGCGACTGTCGGTTAATCGAGGCGATAGCGCCAGAGGCCGATCAAGCCGTATTCCACCAGTAGCGAAACTAACATAAGGCCGGTGTAGGCTGTGTCGGTGAGCGTGAGTTGGATGAGGATTTGCAGCCCGGTGAATACGGCGACGATGGCAATGGGAATGGCGAGGGAGAGAAGATGGTCGAGGAGACCAACATGGTCAGAGGGGAGATTAGGATAGAAGCCGACGAGGGTGCACACGGGCTGGTTGAGGGCCAGCCTCAGCCGCTGGCTCCAAGGTTCACGCCGGAAGCCCCAGCGGGCGACGCGCTGCTCCGCATGACAGACAACCAGGTCGCCGGGACGATGAACCAAGCGCACCGCCTGTAACCAATCGCTGCCGATCATGAGTTTTGTCTCGACGGAGACGGCGGCATCGCGCGTCAGGGCGGCGAGGGTCGCCAGCCGGCGGCGGGCGCGCGGCGCGTGGTGGGCGTCCTGGCTCAGGCCAAGAAGCAAGACGGAGAGTTCGCGCCGCCCAACCATAAACCAGATGTGTTGTGATAGTTCGGTTTCGTCGGCGTCGGCGTCGGGGATGAGGACGACGAGGCGCGAAGCGGCGCCAAGCAGTTGGGCAAGAGGAGATTGCTGGTCGTGCGATTGACTGATAGGGTAGAGAATCGCGCCCGGGCTGGAAGGGTGAGAGTAGGTGAGGGCGGTTCGAGCGGCCACGACAAGACTCCTTCATGGCTGACTCTACACGCCCGAAATAAAAGGGCCGGAAAAATTCCGGCCAATTGCATAAAGGACAAATAAAAGCGCCGGACGCTGCCGGGCTATTCCTCCGTCACGAAACGATAGCCAACGCCTGGCTCGGTGCGGAAGTAGCGCGGCTGGCGTGGGTCGTCTTCCAGTTTCTTCCGCAACTGGCGCATGTACACGCGCAGGTACTCGACTTGATCCACCTCTGCCGGATCCCACACGTGCGCGAGGAGACTCTGGTGCGTGAGCACGCGCCCGGCGTTGGCGGCCAGGTAAGCCAGCAGTTTGAATTCGGTGGCGGTCAGCTTGACTTCGACCCCGTTGCGCGTCACCACATGACTGGCTAAATCTATGATCAGGTCTCCCGACCTGATCATCGTCGCTTTCGTTTTGCTCTGGATTTGCGCCATGTGCCGCAGCGCGACTCGCAGCCGCGCCAGGAGTTCTTCGATGCCGAAGGGTTTGGTGAGGTAGTCGTCGGCGCCTTTGTCGAGGGCCGCGACTTTGTCGCGTTCGCTGTCACGGACCGAAAGCACGATAATGGGAGTCAGCGTCCACTCGCGCAGGCGGGCGCACACTTCGACCCCGTCTATATCGGGCAGGCCGAGGTCAAGGATGATCACGTCCGGCAGGTTGGCGGCCGCCAGCGCCAACCCTTCTTCACCCCGGCTGGCCGTCGTCACCCGGAAGCGTTTCTCGGTTAAGATCGTGCGCAGGGCGCGCAGGATTTGCGGTTCGTCGTCAATGACGAGTATGTGCGGCTGACTATTCATTCCAAGTCCGCTTCCACCGGCAGCGAGGGCGGCGGCAGCCCGTCGGGCGTGAGGGGCAGCGTAAAGTTGAAGGCAAAGCGGTCGGGCAAATTCTCGGCCCAGATGCGCCCGCCGTGCGCTTCGACAATGCCTTTGCAGATGGACAGCCCCAGCCCGGTGCCCGTCACGCGGTCGGCGGCGGTCACTTGATAAAACTTGTCGAAAATGCGCTCGAGATGTTCGGGCAGGACGGGGGGGCCCTCGTTGCTCACCTGGATGTGGAGCGCCTCGCCGCGGGCGTAGGCGGAGATGCGGATGGTCGTGCCGGGAGGCGCATACTTGAGACTGTTGCTGATGAGG
>DAOTXG010000160.1:0-2873 GCA_034435515.1 Anaerolineales bacterium | reverse complement strand
ATCAGCCCCAGCCACTTCTCTTGCTCTGGGGTGAGCGCGCGTCCGCCCAGCACCTTCGCCAGGGCGCGCTCGGCCCGTTCCTCGGCGCTCATCAGCGGGTCGCCCCCGGCGGCGTGGTGGACGAGGGAGATGATGTCGGCCAGCGCGTGCTGATAGGCGCGGCGCAGATGGTCCTCGGTGAACTGCTCCGGGCGGGCGGCGAGCGCGCTCCGCAGTTCCTTCAACGCTTCGGTGTTCCAGTCGCGCGGGCGGTCGAGCAAAATGCGGATGGCGGCGATCTGCGCCGGGTTCTCGCGCACGAACCGGCTGAAGGCCGTGACGTAATCGTTCGGCTTCAATTCGCGTCCATCGCTGGTGCGGAACACATACTCGGAGGTGACGGTGTCCACCGCCTCCAAAGCCTCGATGAATACTGGCCGGGGTCGGGGATAATCCTCCAGGAACGCCAGGAACGATGGGTCGCGCAGGAGGCGCATCGTCCCGGCCCAGTCGTCGTCCAATTGCTTCGCCAGCGTTCGGGCAAACGCGCCGATGTCGCCGTCTGGGATGAATGGCTTCATCATCTCCTGGCCTTCGGCGGAGATGTTCTTCGCCACGCGCTGAAAACGCTTGACCAGGACGCGCACGTTGTAATCGCGGTCGCGGTTGTCGTAGAGCTCGGCCACGATCTCGCGCACGGGGCGCGTTGGTTTGGCGGGCGGGTCGGCGGTGAACTCGCTGGCGCGGCGAAAATACTCCAGCACGCCGACGGCGTCGAAGAGGGTGAAGTGGGTCTTGTAGATCGGCGGGCACAGCCGCGTGCCGCGCCCCAGCATTTGCTCGAACAGGATGCGGGACCGCACCGGGCGGAGGAAGACGATGTTCTCCAACGCCGGAATGTCCACGCCGGTCGAGAGCAAAACCACGGTCACCACGAGGCCCGGTTCCGGGCGGTTGCGGAACCGGCGGATCTTCTGCAAGGGTCGGTCCACGTTGGGCGCGCCTGTGATCTTCTGGACGAAGTCATCCCCGCGCCCGAACGCCTCGCGCAGAAACTTCACCAACTGCTCGGCGTGGGAGCGGTGCGGGAGGTCGTTCTCGGCAAAGATGAGCGTCTTCGGGAAGTGACCCGCCTCCTGTTCCTGCTTAAGTAGATACCGCGCCAGTTCTTGAACGATCTTACGGTCGCGGTCGGGGGCCGTCCAATCCTGGGTGAGCGTCTCGGGCGGCAGTGCGCGCTCATCTTCCACAAACTCAAAGCGCAGCTGGCCGGTCTGCGTGTTGAGCAGGCCCACCTCTTCGCCCTCGCGCAAGAAATGGCCGCGCAGCGTGATCTCGGAACTGATGGCGACGGCGTCGTAATCCACCAGGTAGCCATCGGCCACCGCGCGCTGGAGGCCGTACTCGTAAGCGGGTTGACCGAAGAAGGCGGTCGTATGCGCGGCGGGCGTGGCCGTCAACCCGATCTTGAGGCCGTCGAAATGGTTGAGCACCTCGCGCCACTTGCTCTCCTCGGAGGCGGTATAGCCGCGATGGCACTCGTCGGCCACAATCAGGTCGAAGGCGTGGATGGGGATGTCCAACACGTCGGCATCCGACTCGTCGTCACGGTCGCCCCAGGCGGCCCCCTCCGGGCTGCCGAACAGGTTGATGCGCATGCGCTGGATGGTGCAGACGTAGACGAAGGCGTGCCGGGCGCCGGGTTGGGTTAGATACTCGTCCGGCAAAGTCTTCGGGTCAAAACGCCATTCGTCGTCTTCCAGGTCTTCGCGCCTGAAGCGCTGGCTGTAGACCTCGTAGATTTTGTCAAACTTCAGCCCCGGTTCCGGCTCGTAGGCCGCGAGCGCGCCCACCGCCTGAGCCGCCAACGCGCGCCGATCCACCAGAAATAAGACGCGCCGCACGTAACCTGACTTCATCAGGCGATAGATGGCCGAGATCGTCATGCGCGTTTTGCCCGCGCCGGTGGCCATGGCCACCAGCATCTGGCGCTGGCCATGGTGGATGGCGTTTTCAATGGCGGCGATGGCTTCTTGTTGATAGTAACGGTCGGGATCCGCAATCGGATGGATACGGAGCCACAGGTCGGCCCCGCTCAGGTCGCGGGCCAGGTGCTCGCGCAGGGCGTCGGGGGAGTGGAAGCGCGCAACCGGGCGGGTCTGCGCCAGCGTGTCGCGCAAGTCGCAGGTGTAGATCAGTTTACCGTTGGTGGCGTAGACGAAGGGCAGGCGATACTCGCCAAATTGGAAGGGGCTATCCGCGAGGGCGCGGGCGTACCGTTTGGCTTGCTGGATGACGTTCTGCGGCCCGACTTCGAGTTTCTTGGCTTCGACATCCGCGACGGGTTGACCGTCGAGAAAGAGCAAATAATCGCCGGGGCCGCTGTCGGTGGGATACTCGGCCACGGCGTCTGCCAAGGTCCGCTCACCGGTCAGCCAGCGGGCGTAAGCGACGACCCGCCAACCGGCAGCCGCGAGCATTTGATCAATCAGTTGTTTGCGCGTTGCTCTTTCGTTCATCGGCAAAGGTGGGCAGAGTTTAGCATCACTTGCCTGACTTGGGAAAGTCCCCTCACCCCCAGGGCAGGAGGTGAAGGCGAAAATGGCATATAATCAAGCGGATGAAAGTCACCGTCTGCGAACTCGGCGACGACGCCGAAGATTTTTCGCGCGATTGGGAGCGGTTGGTCGCGCACGTCCTGGGGGAGGGCAGCGACCTCGTGCTGCTTCCGGAGATGCCCTTTTATCCCTGGTTCGCCTGGCGGCGGCATTTTGACGAAGTCGTCTGGGAAGCGGCGGTCGCCGCGCACGACGAGTGGCAGGCGCGCCTGCCGGCGCTGGCGCCGGCGGTCGTCCTCGGCTCGCGCCCTGTCAACCGGGAGGGCCGGCGGTTCA
>DAOTXG010000159.1:0-3766 GCA_034435515.1 Anaerolineales bacterium | reverse complement strand
TGCTTCAGCACGCCGTTCACCCGACAGCGCACGGCGAGAGCGTGCGGGTTGGGGATCTCGTCGCGCGTGACGATCCACGGCCCCATCGGCGCGGCGCCGTCGAGGCTCTTGCCTTTGAAGAACTGCCCACCATAAGCGTCCTGCATGTCGCGCGCGGTGACGTCGTTGAGGACGGTATACCCAAAGACGTGGTCCAGCGCGTTCTGGCGGGAGATGTTCTTCCCGGCTTTGCCAATCACCACGGCCAGTTCGACTTCCCAGTCAATCTTGTCCGAAACGGCGGCGTCAAAGGGGATGTCTCCGTACGGGCTGTTGACCGCAGTCGTGGCCTTGGTGAAGAACAGCGGAATTTCCGGCATCTTCACCGGTCGGCCTCTGGCGATCAGGCTTTCGGCGGCGTGCGCGGCATAGTTCATGCCGATGCAGAGGATGTTCCGGCGCGGGTTGGGGATGGGCGCGAGCAGCGTGAGGGAGGCGAGGGCCAGTCGGGGACCGGCTGCCGTGCGGGCGCGCTCCAACCCGGCTGGCCCCTGTTCGATGACCGATAGCATATCAATGTCGAGGACGAGGGTCACGCTCTCTCCCTCGACCACCCCCACACCCGGGCCATGATCGGCCTGATAAGTAACGAGGCGCATGTTAGTCTCCTGTCTAAACGATGGGCAGGGCACGCTTCGCGCCTGCCCTAAAAGAGGGGCAGGGGCACGCTTCGCGCCTGCCCCTACATTGGCAGGCCGCATTGTGGCCGCAAGTTAACCAAACGTCAAGAGCACGGTGGTAAAATTTCCGCCGATGATACCCCCCGCGCCAGGCCGCACCCCCAGGCTCGTCGGACAAAAGACGCGCGGCAAAACCGCTCCCAATCGGCTGCGCAAGACCGATACCTTCCTCGGCGTCGCCTACCCGGATTTCGTGCGCCACATGCCTGGGCTATACGTTGACCTCGGCTACGGCGCGTATCCGGTGACCCCGGTGGAGACGCTGCACCGGCTGCGGCGGCTGAAACCGGATTTGCGCGTGCTGGGCGTGGAGATTGACCCGGAACGAGTAGCCGAGGCCGCGCCCTTCACCGAACCGGGCCTGGAGTTCCGGCTGGCCAACCATTTCGGCTACCCCGTTGACCGCCGCCCCGTCCTGCTTCGGCGCGCGTTTCTATGGCCGGGGCCAGAGTGGCCGAAGGCCTCGCACAATGGCTGAGACATCGCCGCCAAACGACAAGACGGAAGCAGCCGTCCAACTCCTCACCCTCGTCGAAAGCCGCGCGGCTTACCTTGCCACCCAGTCGCACCGGGCCGCCGAATTGCTGCTGACGCCAGCGCTCTCCGGCGAGACGGAGGCGGTGGAGCAGCAGCTGGAGTTGACCGCCCTTCCCATCAACTTCGCCGACCTGGAGCGTTACGCGCCGCAGTGGGGACACCTCGTCCCGGACGAGCCGGGATTGCGCGCGTCCGTCGCCAATCTACTCGCGGAGAAGTATGCGTTCACCTGGCGGGCGGCGCCGCAAATTCGAGCGGCGCTCGGCCTTGACCAGCCGGCAGTGCAGGCGGCCTATCAAAACCGGTTTGGCAAGCCGCTCGAATCCCTCTACGCTGTGCGCACCGCGCCCCTCCAACCCGGTGGCAGTGGGCTGCCCCCAGCCACTGCCGCCCAGGGGCGGCTGGACGAGACCATCCTGCGCGACATCATCTCCGAGATGGAGTGGGTCTCGCTGGCGCGCGGCGAAGTCCTCTTCCGACAGGGGGACACGGAGGACAGCATGTACATCCTGCTCAATGGCCGTCTGCGCGTCGTCGTCGAGCGGCCCGGCGAGAGGGAGCAGGTCCTCGGCGAGATCGGCCCCGGCGAGCCGGTCGGTGAGATGGCGATTCTCACGGGCGAGGACCGGGTGGCGACGGTCTACGCCATCCGTGATTCGGAACTGGTGAAACTGACCAGAGACGACTTCGAGCGGCTGACGGACAAGCACCCGAAGGTCATCTTCCAAATCGCCCGCACCATCGTCATGCGCTTACGGCGACAAACACTGTATCAGCACAGCACGCTGCACAATCTGACGACGCTCTGCCTCATCCCCGCCGGCCCGGACGTGCCGCTGCACGACTTCGCGACGAAGCTGACCGACGCGATCGGCGCGGGCGGCAGTGGGCTGCCCCCAACCACTGCGCTGCACTTGAACGGCGAGCGCCTCGACCATTATCTGGGGGCGGGCGCGGCGCGCACACCCCACAGCAGCACGGTCACAGCGTGGCTGAGCGAGCAGGAGATCAAGCATCGTTTCGTCGTCTACGAATCCGACCCCGGCCCTACGGCGTGGACCAACCGCTGCCTCCGGCAGGCCGACCGGATTCTAATCGTCGCCTCGGCGGAGGCCGACCCGGCGTTGAGCCAGATTGAGGAGAGCGCGCTGCTGGCCGAAGCGGGGCGTGGCAGTGGGCTGCCCCTAGCCACTGCGGCGCACCGGGAACTGGTGCTACTGCAGCCCGACCGGGCGCAAATGCCGGTCGGGACCAAACGCTGGCTCGCGGCGCGAGAGGTAGCCCGGCATCATCACATGCATCTCCACACGCCGGCGGATTTCGAGCGGCTGGCCCGCTTCCTCACCGGCCGCGCGGTCGGCGTGGCGCTGGGCGGCGGCGGCGCACGCGGTTTCGCGCACATCGGCGTGCTGCGCGCGCTCACGGAACTCGGCGTCCCCATTGACTGCATCGGCGGGACCAGCATGGGGGCGATCGTCGGCGCGCAGCACGCGCTCGGCTGGGATTATCCGACCATGCGGGAAAAAAACCGGCAGGGCTGGACCGACTTGAGGCCGATGCAGGATTACACTTTCCCGCTCGTCTCACTGCTCACGGGCCGCAAAGCCGCAGCACTCTTGAAGATCATGTGCGGCGAGACGCAGATCGAAGACCTGTGGCTCAACTACTTCTGCGTCACCAGCAACCTCACGAGCGGCGAGATGATGGCGCACCGCGAGGGACTGCTGCGGAAATACCTGCGGGCGACGGCCTCCGTCCCCGGCATCATGCCGCCCGTGCCGGACGCCGGCAGCCTGCTGGTGGACGGCGCGGCGCTGAACAACCTGCCCGCCGACGTGGTCCGGCAGGTGTGCGGCGGGGGTCAGGTCATCGCCGTGAACGTGACGCCGCGCATTGACCTGGCGACGGCCAGCGATTATGGCGAGAGCCTCTCGGCCTGGAAGTTCCTCTGGCGGCGGGTCAACCCATGGGCCGAGCCGCTGCACGTCCCCACTATCCAGGCCATCCTCGGGCGGACGATGGGCATCCGCCGCATGCAGGAGATGAACGAGCTGACGCGCTCGGTTGATCTTTATCTCCACCCGCCGGTGGACGAGTTCGGCGTGTTCGACATGAAATCATTCGACCGGATCATCGAGATTGGCTACAACTACGCCCGGCCAAAGATTGAGGAGTGGTTGAAGAAGCAAACTGGCTTTTGAATTTTTAACCTGATAGGCAAGAACACGGGCTGCTCCGGCTTCACGAATGGGGTGAACGGCGACCAGGTCGGGATGAGCGGCAGCCCGCTTGATCCGAAGCTCGGCCCGCTGCAAGACAAGGGGCCGGCGCCCGGCTCACACGCCGTGCTCGTGCTCCCCGGATAGGCCGGGTCGCCTTTGTCCATCGCCGGACTGCCCGCCAGCAAGGCGTGCGTCGGCGTCGCCTGCCCCGAGCCAGGCGCCGGGCCTTGTCTTGCAGCGGGCCGAGCTTCGGATCAAGCGGGCTGCCGCTCATCCCGACCTGGTCGC
>DAOTXG010000158.1:0-6685 GCA_034435515.1 Anaerolineales bacterium | reverse complement strand
CCCACCCGAGGATCGGCAGGGATCACGACACCGAGTTCGATCCCCTGTAGGGGACCTGCGGCACCCAGTCCATCGAGCGTTTGCTGGAGCACCGGCGACAGTTCGCCCTCCAGGCGATTGACGACGAGCAGCGCCTTACCGACATTGATCTGCCGCAGCATGTGATTGACCGGGCAGTAGCAGCCTGCGCCTTCCGGGCGCCCCATGGCCAAGAGATCCACGTGCTCGCCTTCTTCGACGGCCAGCCGGATTTGGGTATTGAGAAAATCGTGGCGGGTGATGCCGGTGCCGACCGATCCACTCTGGACGCCCGCGAGCATCTGTTCCCGGATGTCGCCGACTGTGATTGTCAGCGGCAAGCCGAGGACGAGATGCAGATTCGAGGACGGGTCGGCGTCAATCGCCAGCGCCGTGCCGAGCCGCTTTCGGACAAGATGCCGCACGAGGAGGGCGGCCACCGTGGTTTTGCCCGTGCCGCCTTTGCCGGCTAACGCGATCACAGACATGTTCACCTCGCTACGGCAAGTGTGGAACGGCGCGTCCGCATCCAGACGATGACGACCCCCAACGCGCCGTCGTAAATCTCGTCTTTCTTGAAACCCTTGCGTTCGGCCTCGCGCGCCGTCAGCCACACGCCCACGCCGATGGCGGTGATGACAATCAGGCTGTACCAGCGCACCATGAAGTGGCCGAGGCTGAAGAGGATGGGATCCATGCTGATGGTAATCATTCCAACTGACCTTCCTGAACAGGGGGGTAAGGGGCGGCTGGTACGGGCGGACACGCTTGTCCGCTCCTACGGGCCGCCCCTCGTTGGGATGACGGCCTAATGATGGCCGCCGTGAGCCTGTGGCTGTGCCTTGCCGACGTACTTCTCCGGCTCTTTGTCGAACGACTTCTTGCAGCCGGGCGAGCAGAAGTAGTAGGTCTGCCCCTGGTGTTCCGACTTGCCCGCGGCTTTCTTTTCGTCCACCTCCATGCCGCACACGGGATCTTTGGCCATTACGTTTCACCTCCTTTCAGCGAAAGAATATGGCGTATACCAGCACGCCCAGGATGGCGAGCAGCACGAGCAGGATGCCCTGCCCGATGGGGTTGCTCATCATCATAGCCGTACCATGCATCATCCCCATTGTCCCGGCGCCGCCCGCGAGGAGCAGGTCGAGGACGATCACGACCACCAGGACGACGACGATCCCGATGCCAATCAAGACGAGTGTGCCAATGTCCATAAACGCCTCCTGTCTGATACTCAACCCTTGAATACCGGCGGTGGGCACGACGTAGCCCACGTCGTCCACGGCGCGGGCCATGTCCGTGAGTGTGACGCGGGCCGGGTCGTAGCTCAGGCTGGCTTTGTTCGTCGCCAGGTTGACGACGACGTTCGAGACGCCGGGCAATTCCTTGAGCGCGCCTTCGACGTGGGAGACGCAGGAGGCGCAGGTCATGCCCTGCACAGGCAGGTTGAGCGATTTGGTTATGGCGGTCATAGGATTCTCTTTCTACCGGGTTATGCCTCTGGGTGGGCATCGGTGGGCGACGCGGCTGGACGAGGCAATAGGGCTTGCACGGTTAGCGCGGCCTCGAACAGCGCGGCCATGACTTGCTCGACCAGGCGCGCGTCTGGCCGGGTATCGGCGTCATCGTGAACGGCCTGCCGGTCGCGAAGCATCGCCGTGGGCGGAACGATTTGCACCTGGGCCTGTGCGTCGCGGCTATGCGTGGTGACGACGACGGGTGCGCCGCTCGCGTCATAGATCAGCAGCACGACAAACTGGCAGGTGCACTGGGCTGTGCCGTGATGGGGACATTCGCAGTCCATGTGTGCGGCGAGCGGAGCGAGCGCCGAGCGCAGATCGAAACTGCGGACGACGCGAAAGCCGCGCCGGGTGAGCGCCTCAGCGGCGGCTTGCGCGGCGGTCTCGCCGTTGCAGTCATACAGGATGCTCTCGTTCATCGCGTTCACCCTTCTTCAGTGTAATAGGCGCATCTCGCGATGCCTAGCGCTGAGTGGCGGGTTTCGATACGCGCCAAATGGCCTATGGCGGCGGATGGCCGATAGCAAAGGGCCGATGGCAGGCGGCAGATAGCCAAGCGCCGCCTGCTACGCGAAGCGGCCATTAGCCATCAGCCATCGGCCATCTTTGAACGCCCTTTGCCGGCGGATTGAGCGTCGTCCACCTACGCCAACGGATCTGCCTCAAACAAGTGCCGGCAGGCGGTGCGGCTTATCTTTCTTGGGATACTCTACTGCGAATGCGAGGCAAAACCCTAGCGCCGAATAGCGGATTTTGGTACACGCCATTTGGCGGGCAGGGAACCAAAAAGCCCGCCAGATGAGGGCGGGCTTCAATACGTAGGGGCGAAGGGTAGGGGCAGGTCTACGGAACAGACGCACGCCGACCCGCCCCTACGACAATGGCACGCGCAACTCGACAGTGGTGCCGCTGCCGGGCGTGGATTGGATCCTCAACCATCCGCCAATCAGCTCGGCGCGTTCCTGCATTCCCATCAACCCGTAGTGCCCGGCGGCGGCCAGGTCGCTCACGCGTTCGGGCGCGGCAAAACCTTTGCCGTCGTCCTGCACGCGCAGGACGAACTCGCCCGCGCCAAAGGTGGCGCTGACGCGAACCGTCTTCGCCCCCGCGTGGCGGGCGACGTTGCTCAGGGCTTCCTGCGCACAGCGATACACTGCAATCTCGCGCTCCGGCGTGAGGCGAGCCGCTGCGCCCTCGCTGGTGAAGGTCGCGCGTAAACCGGCGGTCTGTTCCACATCGTGGGTCAGCATTTCCAGCGCGGGCAGCAGGCCGAGGTCTTCGAGATAGAGGGGGCGCAGGGCGCGGATCACGCGGCGGACGTCCTCGATGAGGGCGGCGAGCATGCGCCGGATTTCGGTCAGACGGTCGGCGGCGTCGGGCGCCGTCTGCTTCACCGTGAGGTGGGTCAACTGCACGCGTTGATCGAGGGCGATGAGCGCCTGCACCGCGCCGTCGTGCAGGCCGCGGGCGAGGCGCCGCCGTTCGTCTTCCTGGCCGGTGGTGACGGCGGTGACGTAACTGCGCAGGTTTTGCTGAGCCGATTTAACTTTCTGCGCCATGCGGATGAGTTCGGCCTGGAGGTGACGAATCTCGCTGATGCCCCCCACCGGCTGCTCGATGGCGTCAAAGCGTCCCCAACCCAGTTCCGCCGCCTTGCGCTCCAGGGCTTGCAGCGGTTGGATGATTTGCCGAATGCCGAACCAGAGCGCAATCAAGGCGAAGAGGAGCGCCGGAATCAAGATGAGGGGCGCCGCCAGCGTCTGGCGCAGGAGAGGGTTGTCCACGGCTTCCCAGGGTTCCTCAATCACCAGCGCCAGGCCAACAGACGGTATCGGCGTGTAAGCGACGACGTGCTCGCTTCCCCCGACTACCAGAAAGGTCGTGCCGCTCTCGCCGCGCAGGGCGTTGGCCACGCCGGGGTGCTGGGTCAGATCCATTTCGGGGCGAGAGGCGCCTGCCTGGGAGAGGAGTTGGCGCTGGTTGTCCACGAGCCAGACGTTGATCTGATCGCTGGACACGGAGCGCACGATGCCGGCCAGGGCGCGGCGACCCAGGCTGGCCGTGAAGAACGCCCCCACGGCTATCGGGCTGTCCTGTTGAGCAGAGGCCACGAGGATCATCAATTCGCCGCTGGTCGGGTCTCTGAAGGCCGCCGAGAATTGCGGCTCAGTCTGACCGGCTATTTGGGTCAGGAGTTCGGCGACGGGGCGGTCGCGCCAGAGCAGGGGCGGACAAGCCTCTCCACCCGTACAGGACGCGGCCAGCAGAGCGCCCTCGGCGGCAAACAATGCCAGCCCGCCTTCAAAATCCGGGAGGAGAAAATCGTAGTCGGTCAGCACGCCCTCGGGCGAACTGGAGGCCGCCGCGCGCAGCGCCAGGCCGCGAATCGCAGCGGCGCGATGGTTGAGTTGCTCGGTGATGGAGTCGGCGGCGGCGCGGGCGGCGCGGCTATCGCGTTCGCCTACCAGGTCGCGCATGGCGCGGGCGTGCAGCGTCAGGCTGCCCAACGGGATCACGACCAGCAGCGCGGTCAGCGGCAAGACGATGAACAGGAAGAGTTGCAGCAAGAATCCCCGCCAGCGCAGAGCGGGAAGTTGTCGTTGCCTCTTTGAAGAACGAGACATGGCGGGTGAACGCACGGGCGGACATGCGTGTCCGCCCGTACTCGCGCCTCCCAGGTGCGAGGTCAGGGCTGATCGGCTTCGTCCAGCGCCGGGGGAATCAAGCCCAGCGTCACCCCGCGCATGACCGCCTCCGTGCGGCTGGCGGCGTGCAGTTTGTCGTAGATTTTGGCGAGGTGGCCCTGCACCGTGCGGTCGCTGATGGACAACTGCGCCCCAATGGCCTTGTTGGTATACCCCTTCGCCGCCAGCCGCAGCACTTCGAGCTCGCGCGCGGTGAGCGGTTCGATGGTAGCCGCCGCGGCCTCGGGTCGAGCCAACTGGCTCATGAGCTTGCGCGCAATCGTTGGGTCGAGCGCGGACTTGCCCTCGTTCACCGCCTGGACCGCTTCGACGATCTCTTGCGCATCGGCGGTTTTGAGCACGTAGCCATTGGCGCCGGCTTGCAGCACGGCCCGGATGTAAGGCTCGTCGTCGAAGGCGGTGAGGATCAAGATGCCGACGGGGAAGCGCTCGGCGCGGAGGAGGCGCGTCACTTCGATCCCGGACTGGCCGGGCATCTGGATGTCCAGCACGGCCACGTCAGGCCGATGTTCGCGAATCAACCTGACGGCTTCCAGCCCGTCCGAAGCCTCGGCCACGATAGTGATGTTGCTTCCCGTCTCAAGAAACTGGCGGATGCCCTGGCGGACGACGGCGTGATCGTCGGCGAGGAGGACCCGGATGGGTGGGGCGGTCTCGGCCATCAGGTTTTTCTCCTTAATCTTGGATGATGATCTTCGTTCCCCCTGGCCATTCTACCGTACCGCCGACGATAAGCCAACGGGACATTGGACTCTGGCGAGTTTGTCGTTTCCGTTTGCTCGTCTTACTCATGCCCCTTTCGCTCGGACGCGCCGAATCACAACCTCAAACCTGCCCGTTGGAACTTGTCTTCGATCTGGCGCGCGGCGTCGGCGAAGGCTGCCTCCACGTAGGGGTAGGCGAACCAGACAGCGCCGAAACCGAACAGCACGCCCGTGATCAGCCGCATCCAGGAGTTGAATGAACCGAACGCGTCGCCGGCGTAAAAGGTTGCCGGGAAAGCGTTGTTGGTCAACGTCGCCAGCCAGGCGTTGCTGTCGCGAAAACCCTGGCCGATGCCGGCGAGGTCGCTGAGCATATGTGCGCCGCCGTCTATCACCATCGGCAAGATCAGCAGGGCGAAGCCCCAGAGCGAGAGGGGGCGTAATCGTTTACGGAGCGGCCAATACACCAGCCCCCAAACGAACAGGCCGGTGTACATCGAAACCATCCGATCCGACCAGGCGACCTTCCAGCCCATCTCCGGATTGCCGACGAACTGGCGCAGGATGAGTGGATTGTCCGTTACCTTCCAGGCCGCCTGGATTTCGGCGAGGGCATACATGGGTTTGGAGGCGAACAGAAAGAACGAGCGTTGCGGGAGCTGATGACATTGGGTCGAGCAGATCAAGTAGATGGCGTTGCCCGCGCTTGTCCAACCCAGTTTCATAAACAGCGGCGCGAGCCACGGCAGCCCGGCATACAGCCCCAGCAGCAGGCTGACGACGAGCAACCAGCGGCAGCACAGCCAATAGACCCAGCGATTGGCAGTTACCGCGAAAGACCGTTCGCGCGCGGAAGTGGCAGGCGTGATAGACATGATGCTCCTTCTTGTACCTCCAGTCTATGGATTGCCGTTCTCATAGGCGCTGAGTGTCTGTCGTTGATTGGCAGTCAGCATGCCCGCGAGGCATTGTAGTGGAAACGCAAGACCTCAGAAAGCGCCATTTGGCCTATGACGCTTGCCTGCCTGGGCCTGCGTGAGTTTCGGCCACGCGGCGGGGGCCAGGGCCGTTTCGAGCAGAGTATACCCCGCTTCCGTGCTTAAGGGCTTGAGCGCCGCCAGCCACTCCGCCCGGTTGCGGTAGTCCACTGTGTAGAACATGCGGGTGAACTGGACCGCGACCTGCTCCGGGGAACTGATCCCCCTGCATACTCGTTCGACAGAACAGTCCCAGGCTCAACTCGACCCATGGCTGTGACCATCTCAAAAAAGGGTGCGACGCCATCTGGGGCGAGAGCACCCCGCACAGACAAGCCGAGTTCCTGCGCTTGAAAACCCTGCTCAAAAAAGAAGACAGGGGCGCGGACCGGATTATTCGCACCTTCAAACATCATGCGAGTCGAACGACGGGCAACCGCCAGCAGCGCATTCAAACTGAACTCACCTATTTTCGCAATCAACGACCGCGCACGTGTGCACGCAAAGGTTGATACTGTTGGCGAAAAAGGTGCGAAATCGGGGCTTACAAGGCAGCGCTCGCGTGGCGCAGCGCGTGAGTTTGGAAGACGGTTTTGATAAAAACGAGGTGACTTTCGTCACTTTCAGCCGCTTCTCTTTGCGCCATAATGATAGCAATCAGGCGTGTTCTATGCCCGCTTGCGTGTATTGCCGCGCCGACACAAAACTATCGGCCTTGCGCCGGACGCGACCTGGGGCCGACTGGAAAGCCAGTCGGCCTT
>DAOTXG010000157.1:0-3129 GCA_034435515.1 Anaerolineales bacterium | reverse complement strand
GTGACCAGGTTTTGCTCGGCGGCGAAGGTTTCGTTGGCGAGGGCATTGAGTTCGTAGCGCAGAACCGGCTCGAGCAGGCCGATGATCCACATCAGCAGGAACAGCGCCTGCAGGAAAGGCTCGCGCAGCAAGCGCCGGGGCAGGCCGATGGAAAATTTCTTCTCGCTCAAAACGTCTGGGTGGGGATGACCGCCCGCGAGAGGCAGACGCCGGACGCCCTCGGTGGCGGCCAGGCTTAATCCAAAGAGCGCGACCGCCGCCAGCAGGATATCCTCCGGCACCAGGCGCAGCGAGAGCAGGCCGGTGAGCAGGTTGCCAATCGTCGCCCCGGCCAGCCCCCCACCCACCAGCACGGTGAACAACCGTTTGGCCTGGCGGATGTCGAAAAGGTCGCTGCACAATACCCAGAAGGTGAGCGGCGCCAGCCCGAAGAAAATGCGCTGGGCCAGCCACAGCACGGGATAAATTGCCTCCCAGCCCCCGTACATCAGCGGGCGCGCGATGAACAGCCCGGCGATGAGCAGGCCGTTCAGGCCGAACAACAAAGGGTAGCGGCCTACGCGGTCAATCACGCTCCCGAAGAACGAGAGCAGCGTGACCATCACCAGCGGTTCAAGGGAGTACAATTTGGGCAGGTGCTCGACGCCGACGCGCCGGAAGAAGGCGATCTCCGCCACGTTGCCCACGATCTCCAGCCCGGCCATCATCGCAAAGAACATCAGCCCAAGCAAAGCCACCGGCCGGAGTTCGCCGGGGTGGATGCGCAAAACGCGATAGAGGATAGGTCGGATGATTTGCACGAGTCAGAGCCTGTTTAATAATTGCTCCCCAACCGCGTCCTCGCGGTTGGGCGCGCCCGCGAGGACGCGGGCTTTGAGCATTTTTCAAACAGGCCCTCAGGGCGGAAGACAGCCCGCAACTGGCGGGGTGGACGCCGGGCCAAAACCCATTACACGGTCAGCGCCAGAGGCAGGAGGACGTGGAAACGACTGCCCGGACAGCGGGCCTCGTCGTATCCCGGACTCTCCACCCAGATTTTGCCGTCGTGCGCCTGAACGATCCCGCGCACGATGGACAACCCCAAACCGGCGCCGCCGCCCTTGAACTTGGTCCGGCCCGACGAGTGCAGCGACACCTCACCCATCTGGTAGAACTTTTCGAAAATCAGTTTCTGGTGCTCGGGCGCGATGCCGATGCCCGTATCGCTGACGACGACTTCCACGACGGGCTCGTCCGGCGGGCTGGCTAGGACACGGCCCTGGATGGTGATCGCGCCGCCATCCGGGGTGTACTTGACGGCGTTGATAATCAGATGCCAGAACGCCTTGTGCAGCAGGGTGGTGTCGGCCATCATGAGCGGCGTGTCGTCCAGCCCGCTCACCGTCAAAGTGAGCCGCCGTTCTTCCAACACCGGCCGAAAGGCGGTCACGATCGGCTCAATCACTTTCAGCAGCTTGACCGGCGCGCGGCGCATGTTCAGAGTCTGGCTGTCAATCTTCGCCACGTCGAGCATGCTGGTGAGGATCTCGTTCAGGCGGTTGCTGCCCGACGAAACCCCCTGGATCAAAGGCTGAATCTCCGGGTCCTGAGCCAGCGGATAAGCCTTGAGCATATCGCCATAACCTTTGACGAGCGTCAGCGGCGTGCGTAACTCGTGGGCGGCGACTTCGATGAATTTGGACTTGGTCTTGTCCAGGCGCTCGAGGAGATTGATGGCTTCGTGGAGTTCACGGACGCGCTCTTCCACTACGCGTTCCATCATCTCGCTGAAGCGGGCGGTCTCGTCGTACAGGCGGGCGTTTTCGAGCGCGACCGCCGCCTGCCCGGCTAAGGTGGAAGCCAGAGTGACTTCCTCCGGCGTGAAGGCCGGCTCGCGCCGGCACAGGCCAATCAGGCCGATGACCCGGTCTTTGGCGATGAGCGGCGCTCCGAGCCAGGAGTCCTCCGCCCCCTGACGAGGATCTTCGACCGCAAAGCCATCGCCCGGCGCCCAACCCGGCACCCGCGCCACGTCGGCCAGAATCGGGCGGCCTTCCTCGACAATTCGGCGATAAACGTCGTGCCCGGCAATCGCTACGCTGTGCGCCTCCCCGCCCTGCCAACCGGCGGGGAAACCGCGCCAGGCCTTAATCAGTAGTTCCTCGTCTTGCCGCAGCAGGAGCTGGCTGCGGTCATGCGGCACCAACGCCGCCAGTTGCTCCAGCACCCGCGCGGGCATCTCGCGCAAATCCAGGTTGCTGGTCAGCGCCCGCCCGGCCTGTTCCAGCGCCTCGGCCAGGCGGCGGCGCTGCTGCTCCGACTGGTAGAGTTGAGCGTTGCGCAGCGCGATGGCCTGCGTCTCCTCGAACAGGCGCAGATTCTGGATGGCCGTGGCCGCCAGCGTCGCCAGCGTCATCAGCGCGTCTACGTCATGCCGTGTAAAGGGGCGCTGGCCGACCCGGTTCATGGTCGTGACCGTCCCGATGACTTCGTGTTTGACGCTCAACGGCGCGGCGATGAGCGGGCCGATCCCCGCCGTTCTGCGCCGCTCCCTCGTCGCCTCCGGTTCCAAGCCGTCGTCGGCGCTGAGTGACAGCACCGGCTGATCGGAGCGGAGGGCGAGGCCGCTGAGGCCCGCCGACAATTCGGCGTAGGTCATTTGCAGGTTGGCCTCGGCGACCTGCCCCGTGCCCACGGCCAGCATAATTTCCTGCCGGGCGTGATCCACCAGGTACATCACCGTCCGGTCAGCCTGCACTAAGGCATTGAAGTGGCCGGCCAGGCTCTGGCAGATTTCGCGCACGCTCGTCGCCGCGCCGATGGCCTCGGCGGCCTGGGAGAGGCCCTCAATCAGGCGGCGCGCCCCTGCCCCGGCCTCGGCGCTGAGTGAAACCTCTTCAATTTGCCCGGCGATCTCAGAGTCCATTCCGGCTATTGTAGCCTAGCCCTTCCCAACCGGGCAAGAGGCCGCGCGCGTTACTTCGCTGCCTTCGTTGTAAATCAGTTATACTGCTCACGGTCACAAGTTACGGGGTTTTGATCCACGAATTTACCTCCTGGCCTCCCCCCATTTGCGCCTACCCAGCCAAGCTATGTCATGCTGGGTCCTCAACGGCGCAAATGGGGGGACTGAGGGGGGTTGCCCGGTTC
>DAOTXG010000156.1:0-5253 GCA_034435515.1 Anaerolineales bacterium | reverse complement strand
GGCCCATTTTTCTTTCTGCGTGCAGCGCAACCAAATACCGAAGCGCCGAAGCAAGACGTTGATTTGCTGCAGGAGCCAATCGGAGGCCGATGAAATTTCCACGCTGCGCATGTTCGTCGCCACCGAGGCTTCGGCGGAGAAGAACTCACGCAAAAACAGCCGGATCGTCTCCGGGCCAGCCCGCATGATGAAGTCGGGAATTGCTTTGCCTGCCGATTTCGCGCCCCACCCGTAGCCCTTCTCAGCCAGGAATCGCTGATAGTCACGGCTGTCCAATGTCAGGTAGGCCGCCTTACTCTTGGGCTGATGCACGGCCAGGCTGTTCATGCGCAGATCGAATTTCTCTCCAACCCGCCCCGCAATTTCGCGCAGTTGCTGTAAGCGGCGTGTACTTTTTTGTGTGATGTGCACGGTAGCGCGACTGGTGAGTTCGTAGCCCTCCGCGATCTGCCACGCCAGCAACCGCACCAGGTCAGGATCTTCTTCTGGGCCGCTCCAGTTAAGGCGACCGGGAACACAAACCGTCGTACCCGCCTGAAAACGCTCACTCCAGTTATCACGCAAGAGCAGCCTGTGGCGACGAGTCAGCGTCAATTCGCTGCCGTCGTCAAGCCGTACTTGGCGCACCGGCTCCTGAATGTGCTGGCGATAGAGTCGGGTGATACGAGCCTGGATGATTTTTCCATGGGCGTCGAGTGCGTTGGTCCAGAGCGTCGTCCTCGGCGCCGCCCATTCGCCCTCCGCGTCCTTCGTGATCGGCCCAGCGAACTCGTCCCATACCGCCTCTGCGCGCCGCAACAGGCCATTGACGAATAGGGGCGTCTCCGGCCCAACACACTTGCCCAATCCCATATCGTCCGCCAGCATCGTCCGCCGCCCGAAGGCCAGGTGCATCGCCCCCTGCTCCTGGTACGGATACAGCTTGGTGGCGAGCACGTCAAACGAACGCTGGCCGGACTTCACCTGCTCCAAAAACCAGTCCTTTTGCTTCTGCACGGCCTCGCGGTCTTGCAGCAATTCCAGGTGTTCGCGCACGGTCTCGTCCACGCGCGCGTATTTGCGCTCACGCGGGGGCAGGGCCTCCAGCGCGGCGAACAGCGCGGGCAGGCTTTGCAGCGGCGCGCCGACGAGCGCGCCCTCGGAGTCGAAAAAGCGTGTGAGGAGTGAATGGACAGCGGGGAGGCGCGGCAGCGGCAGCGTCACGCGCACCGTCACGGTTTCGCCGTAGCGCAGGTAGATTTGCGCGCCGCTCGGCCGCTGCCGGGCCAGTTCCGCCAGCCGGTCCTTGTGCTTGTCCTGCAGGTAGAGCAGCACTCCCTCGATGTGCTTGCAGGTGCCGATGAAGTTGGTCTTGTAATCGGCGCAGGCGCAGGCGTTCTGCAGTTCAGTCAACGAGCGGATTTCGACGCGGTACGTCTGCCCGGACTTGGAGGTGACGGCAAAGGCGCTGAAGACGGGATGCGTGCCCTGGTTGACGACTTTGGTGATCTCTTCCAGCCCGCGCTGGCGGCGGCGTTCAATTTGTTCCTGGAGGTCAGTGGGCATGGTCAAGACTCCGGCGGTCGAGGAGGGTGTGGTGTGGGTTTACCGAGCGGAAAGTGAGCCGCTCCTCATTCACTCAATGCGCACGCTTTGGGAGGCGCAGGAAGCAGTCTAGGCTGCTCGACGCTCGGCCCGGAGGCCTACGCCAAACGAGGTATACCCGTAAATCACGAGTTCAAGGAGCGGCCTGATTCCCAGTTTAGTCCGGGCGGAAGGAGTTGTCAACTAATCATTTGCGGTTTTGCGCTCCTAAAATATAGGTCTATAATCCCCATTGCTCAGGCACACCAGACGCCGCCCGAGGAGTTGACCCGGCGGGTAGGGTCTGCGCGATAGGAGTGCGGGGCGTGGGTATGAAAATACTCCGAGCCGTTCGCTGCTATCGCAGGCGGCTCGGTTTGGTTTATGTTACCGTCATGAAATCGCCCAAACTCACCGAGTCCATCGTCCGCGCGGGGGCGAGCGCGCAGAGTTTTCAACGTCCTCCAACACCGCTCGGGGTGGGTGGTGAAAATCAGCCTCAAACATGCCGAGCGGCTGATGGCCGAGCCTAAGAGCAAGAACTATCCCATCGCCGCCAACTGGCTCAAGCGGGCGAAGAAGGCCTATACGGTGCTGGGGCAGGCCGACGAGTGGAAAGCCTACCTGCAAAAGACGCGGGAGAAGTATTCACGGCGGCTCGCTTTGCAGGCCCAACTGCAGCGGCTGTGAATGTCATCCCAGACCTTCGGGGTCTTGGAGACCCCGAAGGTCTGACAACTGCCCTCACCTGCGCCGCCGCCGGCGGGCGCGCTTGCCGGTCGCGACTTTCTCGCCGGGGGCCAGGGGCTCGGCGTCGGTGGCGGTGTAGGCCGGGCTGGACAGGCCGCGCTTGAGACGATCCAGACCTTCAAACGCCGAGCCCGCTAAACTCTCCGAAGGGACAATGCCCAGGATGCCCTTCAGTTCCAGGCGCGCTACTCTTTCGTAACAGGCTTTGGCGGCGGCTTTATCGCCGAAGTCGTGCTCGCTCATCCCGCAAGCGAGCGCAATCTCGGCGTCGTTCTGGTCCAGCGCATACGCCCGGCGGTGCTCGGCCAGCGCCGCCTGGGGTCGGAGAAGCGTGCGCAGCAGATTGCCCAGCCTCAGATGCAGCTCGGCGTTGTTCGGATCAAGCATGATCCGCCGCCGATACTCGGCCAATCCGTCCAACGGGTGCATCGGTCGGCCGAAGACCATGGACCGGAAAGAACGCACGCGCGGGTTGGGCTTGAACTCGCCAGGTTTCTTCCCGGCCATGGAATTCAGGAGGGCCGGAAGGTTGTCCGGGCCGACCAGGCGCAGATCGGCCAGCGGGGTCATCTCGTAGCGATCCACCGCCTGGCACTTGGGGCAGACGATCTCGTGATCCATGATGTAGGGGTCGTGATTAACCGTCTCCCCTCGCCCTTGCTTTTCCAGCGTATTCACATCCACCAGCACGCGCTGGACAAAATGGATGCGGATCCGGCCGCAGGCCGTGCAGCGCAACGGAAGATATAACCCGTCATCCCGCCAGCGTGGAGGCGGCGGCGACGGCAAGCCCCAGCGCTGTTGCACCCAGGCCAAATCGGTGACCTGCGGGTCAACCCGGTCTTCTGCAAACGCGCGCTGGATGTCGGGATACAGTTCGCGCGCGTCCAGGTCAACTGCGTCCCCGATCAGGTGACCGATAAAGTCTTCCTCCTCGGCCGCCTGCGCTTCCGGGCGGTTCAGCAGGGTGCGCATGAAGGCGACCACGGCCTCGCGTTGGGCCGGTTGTCGCTGAGCGCGCTCCACCAGCGCCCTGACAGCCGCCAATCGGGTGAAAGTAGCGTACCCTGTGTCGCCCGCGATGGCCTCTAATTCAGACGAGGTGTAACCGCCGATCTTGCCGCAGTGTGCGGAGAGCAAATCCTGCCAGCCGGCCTCTTGCGCCTGGTCGAGCCAGGCCGAGAGCGCGCCGAGTTCGGCTGCCTGGGCGTCGCGTAATTCGCGCAAAAGCGCGACGGCGTGCGCCGGGCCAAAATTGTCGGCTTGACTCTCATCGAACGCCAGCCGGACGAGTTCCGGGATCAGGACCTGGCCCTGCGCGCTGACGGCGGCGTACAGCGACTCATCTCGTTCGGGCCCCAGGGCCAGCAGTTGCGCGATGGGGGGGAGATATGGCTCGGTTTCAGCCTCGGCGCCTGGGGCGGCGGTGAGGGCCAGCGCCAGCGCTGCGCGAAACTCGGCCAGGACGTGCGAAGACACCTCACCCGACCGGTCCTCGCCCGTCGCTGCGGCGGCCCTTTGGTGCATCTGAGTCAACTGGTCCTTCAAGCCATGGGGATCCTCTTGAGCGACCAGTTGCAGGCCGCGCTCCAGCGCCTCGACCGCTAAACGGTTCAAGCCAACCCCAGGGAGGGTAAGCCCCAGCACGTTATACGTCCAGATGTCGGTCGGGGCGGCCTGCAGGCGGCGGGCAAACATCGCCAGGCCGATGTCCGGCTGCCCGGCCCGCAGGTAAGTTTCGGCCAGGGTGCGATGAGCGTTAGCGCAGTCCAGGTATGACTCAAAGTGCTGTTCGGAGTAGGCCAGCCGGGCGTGCGCCCAGCGCAGGGCTGCCGGGAAGTGACGCCCCCACTGGTAGTAGAAAACGAGATCGTCGTAGAGCTCCTCGTAAGCCACCATCTCGCTATGCTCAGGCGAACGCAGGATCAACTCGACGACCGCCAGCGCGCGATCGTCGTCGTTTTGCTGGTCGAACTCGTCACGCGCCTCCAGTAATTCGTAGTCGCCCCACGCGCCGGGGCGCAGCGCCAGGATTTGTTCGCGGGTCAGGGAAGCAAAGTGTTTGAAGAGGGGTTGCATGGTAGTTCAGAAACATCGTGACCACGTTGTTTGAGCAGCGCCGCGGCGTGCGCCCGAACGAGCATCACCCGTTCATACTGCCGCACCAGGGGCAATTCGTCGGCCACCGGCACCGCCGACGCGACCACTTCCAGTAACTCGGCTTCGACGGTGCGGTGGGCCTGTTCCGCTCGACGCTTGAGGCGATTATAGAGATGGCCAGGCAGGTTCAAAGTTATGGGTTGGATCGTCATAGGGCGCCTCACTTCGATCTCATTGTAGCCCATTTGCTTGTTGGACGGCAATCCGCCCGTTATGATTGGGCGCCACGAATGCGGCGATCAGCAGCGCCTCAAGCGCTTCAATGACTCCGCGTCAGACGCCAGCATCTTGCGCCGGCGCGCGTAAGTGAGCGCCTCGCCCGACAAGCCGGCCTTCGAGACGCACCACGCCTGCGCCGATTGGGCGCGCGCTGGAACAGACGCTCCAACTTTAGGGCAGTTAACCTATAGGTTAATCACCCTAGCGGATGCGCTTTTTAGGTTCATCAAGTCAACGCCTAAGCCGATCAGGGCCTTTCCGAAGTCATCCCGGCGATTGCGCTGCAGGCGTCCGGTCGGGGCGGGGCGCCGCCTTCGCCGCGGGGCCCTTACTGCAACGCCGGCAGCAAGCCGCGCACAATCGCCATGTTGCCCAGCGCCCCCCACGATTCCAGAAAAACCTCCAGCGGGCGCGAGTAATGGCGCGCCCCGTCTAAGACGATCACGCTGTCTTGTGTGTAGCCAGTGACGATGACCGTGTGCTCGTACCGCGCCACCGTCACCATCACGCCGTTATCAGTGATGTAAGTTTCGGACGCGCCCGGTTCCACGTGCCCCACCA
>DAOTXG010000155.1:0-8904 GCA_034435515.1 Anaerolineales bacterium | reverse complement strand
TAGCGAGAATAAGTCGGGCAAAGTCCGTGTCGTTTCCAGATCAATCGCGGGGCTAATCAGCGGTTCCAGCCAACGTTGCGCCGCTGCGCTTCCGCAACGCGGCTGAACCGCGCCGTCGGGCCCTTAATCACAAATCCTGCAATATGCTGGACAGCCTCTCAGCCAAGCAAAATGCCACGCGGGCACCCATCCATCAGCGCACAGAAAGCCGCCTACTCAAGGCAAGGAGCTAATCCATGAGCGCCCTGAGCGGCCTCCTCCTCTCCGTGCTCTTCGGCGTCGGCCCGATGGCGCTGTACGCCATTATTCTGACGTGGTTCGACCGCTACGAGAAGGAGCCGCCCTGGCTCATGTTCGGCGTGTTCCTGTGGGGGGCGATCATCGCGGCGGGGTCGGCGTTGATTATTAACACCGCCCTGGGCGTTGGCTTAATCTTCGCCACGGGCAGCGAAAGCCTGGCCAGTTTTGGGACGGCGGTGCTCGTCGCGCCGGTCGTCGAGGAGACGGTGAAGGGGCTGGCAGTGTTCAGCGTATTCCTGTACTTCTATCACGAGTTCGACACGCTGCTCGACGGCATCGTCTACGGCAGCCTGGTCGGGTTCGGGTTCGCCGCCGCCGAGAACGTCAATTACATCTTCACCGGCTTCTCCGAGGCCGGGGCCGAAGGGCTGTTTTTCACGGCCTTCGTGCGCGTCATACTCATTGCCTTCCTGCACGCCACGCTCACCTCGTTCACCGGCATCGGCCTGGCCGTCGCCCGCCTGAACAAGGGCTTCCTGCGGTACACAGCGCCCTTTCTCGGCTACGCCGCCGCCATCTTCCTGCACGCCTTCCACAACGCGCTGGCCAGCACCGGCAGCCCGCTCATCTGCCTGTTGGGCAGCGTCCTGGATTGGCTGGGCTTTTTCGGGATGTTCGCCTTCATCCTGTACCTGGTCTGGCGCGAGGGGAAGATCATGCGCTATCACCTGCGCGAGGAAGTGGAACGGGGCACGCTCTCGGCAGAGCAGTACCGGTCGGCGTGCTCGGTCGGCGGGCAGATGTCGGCCCGCCTGGGCGCGCTGGCCGGGGGGCGCTGGCGGCAGGCGTCGCGGTTCTACGATCTGTGCGGGGAACTGGCGTTCAAGAAATATCAATTAGCCCGCCTGGGGGCGGAGATAGACACGCAGGATCGGATCGAAAAACTGCGCGGGCAGATTGCGGCGCTGAGCAAGAGAACGTGAACAACACGTCGAAGGATTGAACAGATGGAACGGAAGGTATCCGACTGCGAAGCGTCCGTTTCATCCGTTGACTAAAAACCGTTACTCCATTTGGCTCGACTCCTCAATATTTAAGTCGTCGTCGCGCTCGGCGCCGGCGTAGAGCTGGCGGCCCAGCAGACGGTCGTAGGACGTCCAGGCCTGGCCCGGCTCGCGGCGGGCGGCGAGCAGGCTGCGGAAGCGATTGACCTGCGCGCTCAGGTTCTCGATCTGGTGCAGGGCGATGGCTTCTAGCGTCTGCGGGCGGGCCGGAGAGCCCCACTCGTATTTGCCGTGGTGGCTGACGAGCATGTGCCGCACGCGCAGGTTGAGCTCGTCGGGGAAGTCGGGGATCTGCTCAATCGCGCGGCTCACGAGTTCTGTGCTGAGGACGATGTGCCCGATCAGGCGGCCCTCGTCGGTGTAGTCGATGTCCTTGTCCCACGTGTATTCGCGCAGCTTGCCCACGTCGTGCAGGAGCGCGCCAGTCCGCAGCAGGTCGGCGTTGATTTCGGGATAGAGATGGAGCACGGTGTCGCACAGGGTCAGCACGTCCACCAGATGCTCGAGCAGGCCGCCCAGGTAGGCGTGGTGGACGCGGCGGGCGGCCGGCGCCTGGGCCAGGCGCGAGCGAAAAGCGGGATCGTCGTAGAAATGCCGCACGAGCGCAGTCAGGTGGGGGTCTTGCAGGCCGTCCACCACCGTCTGCACCTGGGCAAGCATCCCGGCCACGTCTTTTTCGGTCGCGGGCAGGAAGTCGGCCAGGTCATATTCGTCCTCGCCGGCGAGGCGCAGTTTGCCGACGATGAGTTGTGAGCGGCCCAGGTATTCTTCGACGTCGCCGGCGACCTTGACCACGTCGCCCTCGACGAACGTCGCGGCCAGTTCGGGTGCGCCCTCCCACACGCGGGCGAGCAGCTGCCCCGTGCGGTCGCCCAGGACGAGAGTGAGGAACTCGCCCTTGCTCCGGTCGCGGAACGGCTCCAACTGCTTATGCCGGACGAGGAAATACGCGCCGGTCACGCGTTCGCCGGGGCGCAGGTCGGCGATGAAAGCGCCTTTGAGTGGGTGTTTGGGTTCCATAGGGCCTGGTGAGTTATCGAGCGGATGAAGCAGATTTAAGGAGACGTTCCACCGGAACGTCTCTACGAGGCGCTGCCATTGCCCAGCGGCAGGGTGAAGTAAAAGGCGCTGCCGCCTTCGGGCTGGTTCTCGACCCAGATTTTGCCGCCGTGGGCCTCGGCGACGAGTTTGCAGAACGCCAGGCCCAGCCCGGTGCCCGGGCGGCGGGCGGTCTGCCCCTGAATTTGCACGAACCGGTCGAAGATTTTCTCCCGGTAATCGTCGGGGACGCCGGGGCCGGTGTCAATGACCGCGCAGCGGATGACCGGCCCGGCCTCCGGCGGGTGGTCGGAGGCCAGTAATTCGCCGCGCACCCGGATGCGCCCGCCCGCCGGGGTGAACTTGAGCGCGTTATCCACCAAGTTGATGAAAACGCGCTCGATCTTCTCCTTGTCAATCTGCGGATTCGGGACCGAAGCCGGCACCTCGTTGATGAGGAAGATGCCCTGCTCGTTGGCGATGGGCAGCAGGTCGCCGAGGATGTCGTCCACCAGCGCCTGCAGGTTCACGGCGCTCCGCTGCAGGGTGAACGCGCCGGACTCAATGCGTGAGATGTCGAGCAGCGTGTTCACCATGTCAATCATGCGCCGGGTCGAGCGCCGGGCGACTTCGAGCGCCTGCGTGACGACGGGCGAGGCGGGCACATTTGTCCGCAGCAGCGCCATGCTGGCCAGCACGGCGGTGAGCGGGCTGCGCAGGTCGTGGACGATCATGTTCGAGAGCGCCTGGCGCACCTCCTCCAGTTCCCGTTCTTCGGTAACGTCGCGCACGGTAATGACCCAGCCAATGGCCCTGGAATGCTGGTCGAGCACCGGCGCGCCGGAGCGCTCGAGGAAGCGGCGCCGCGGCGCGGTGATCTGGTATTGGGCTTTGGGGATGGATAGCGCCAGCCCGGCTTTGAGTGTTTGCAGCATTTCCACGATCTCTTCGGGTGATAAGCCCAGTTTCACAGCGATGCCCAGGTCGGGCGTGCGCAGCAGGTCCAGCAGATTGTGTCCGACCAGCCGCTCGGCCGAAAGGCCCCAGATTTCTTCCAGGCGCGGATTGGCCAACAGCACCGCGCCGCCAGATTCGAGCACGAGCACGCCTTCGCGCGTGGAATTGAGCACGGCGATCAGGCGGTCGCGGCCTTCGGTGACGCGGTAAAACAACTGCGCGTTGGCCATGGCGATGGCCGCCTGGTTGGCCAGGGTTTGCGCCAACCGGACTTCGGCCTCGGTGAAATCACGCAGCGCGGCCGAATAGAGCTCGACCAGGCCGACGACCTGCTCGGAGGTGGCGATGGGGAGGACGAGCAAGGTGCTGAACCCCCCGCGCTTGAGGCGCTCGAGCGCCTGCGGCTCGGGCGGCGGCGGGTCCGCGCGGAAGATCAACGGCGCGCGCTCCTGGAGCAGGCGGGCGATGCCCGGGTAGGCCTCCAGCGCATAGGCCGACGAGACGCCCCCGGCGCTGCCGCTCGCGCGCGACCATTGCGAAACCGTCCGAATGGCGCCCGCCGTCTCGTCGTAATCCAGCAGCACGCACTCGTCCGTGCCGGTGACTTCGGCGAGTTTTTGAGCGATGGCGTCGTAAACCACCCGCCGCTCGAGCGTGGAGGCCAGCGCCTGCCCGGCCTCGTACAGGATCGATTGCTCGCGCAGGCGCATCTGCGTCTCTTTATACAGCCGCAGGTTCTCCAGCACCTGCCGCCGAAGCCTGGCCTGGGCGCGGGTGAGGCTGTGCAGGCTGGCGGCGATGACGGCGAACACACCGCCCAGGACGAGCATCAGGTTGGGGCCGAACGCCTGATAGCTGGCGGAGGCGTAGAGGACGAGCGGCAGGGGCACGAGTTCCAGCACCACCAGTTGGTTGAGGTTTCCCCCAGTCAGGTTGCGGGCGACCTCCTGGCCCGAACTGAATTTCAGGAGCAGGAATCCGTTGTACAGCACGAGGTACACGACGATCAACGTGATGAGCAGCGCGGCCGTACGACGCGTGACCACTGTGACGGGAAACTCACCGCCCAGCCACAGGTACAGGCCGCTGGAGAGGAGCAGCGAGAGCGACTGGTGGGTCAGGTCAATTGCCAGCAATTCCAGCCGCCCACGCCACGTGAGAAGCGCCCCCCGCCGGATGATCTTGCTGACCACCAGGCCCACCGTCACCGCCCATACGACGGGAGTCGGCCCGAAGGTAAATAGCATGCTCAGCCCGACGACGTGCACGAGGCTGATCTCGATATTGGAGGGCAGGGTCAGAGGAAAGAAGTCGCAAAAGGTCACCAGACTGGCGGTGACAAGCAAAGCCAGCCACGAGAGATTTTCGGCGGCCGGCGTGAGGGGGGCGCCGACGACCAGAAGAACCAGGGTGGTCAGCAGGAGGCTGAGGTAGAGGCGAGAGCGCGAGACTCGCATGACGACGATAAATCCTGCTACGATTGTAATCCGTGGGGGGTAGGACGCAAGCCCGGCAAATGACCTATTACCGGCGGCGGTGTAAGGCCGGTCTCATGGGACGCGCGTGCCAGCGGGATAACCCGGCTGCGTCGTCGCGGTCGCCGGCAGTGGAGGCGGCAGCGTGGCCGTCGCTGCGCTCGTCGAGGTCGGCAAGGCTGGCGGGGAAGCGGCGGTCTGGTTTGGGCGAGGCGTCGCCGTGGCCGCGCCTCTGCTTACGGTGGCGGTCGCCGTCGCTCTGCCGGGGGTGGGGGTGCGGGATGGCGCAGAAGTGTTTGTCGCGGGCGAGGTGACCGTCGGCGTCAGCGTGTCGGTCGGGAGCGGGCCCAGGGCGGTGAGCTGCGCGGCGGCGGTCGCATCCAGCCGGTCTGGCGCATCGGCGAGGGCGGCGAGCAGGGCCAGGTCGGCGATTTGTCCGCGAACGTCGCCCACGGCCCCGAGCGCCTGCGCGCGCCAGTAGTACACCTGCGCCTTCTGCTCGTCGCCGGCCGCCAGCGTGAGCGCAACGCCGAAGGTCGCCGCGGCGTCCGCCGCCGAGACGTTGCCGGACCCCAGTTGCGCCGCCCCTAATTGAGCCTGCCCGAGTCCAAGTTGAGCGGCGAAGTTATCCGGCGTGTTGCGCACGACGACCAGGAAATTGGAAAGCGCGCCCTCCGGCCGGTTGAGGCCGAGCAGGGCCAGCCCGTTGCCCAGGTAGGCTTCGTTCAGCGCCGGGTTGTCCGCATCGGACTCCTGAAACTTGCCGATGGCGGCGTTAAAATCTTCGCGCGCCCGGTCGTACTGCTTCAGGCGCAGATACACGTTGCCGCGCGCCACCTGGGCCGCCGGAAGGGCGGCATACAAGTTGAGCGCCTGGTTGAACTGCCGGAGCGCCTCGTCGTCGCCGCCGATGCCGGCTTTGGCCAGGCCGTAAAAGTAGAGCACGCGGGCGGTATAATATTTGTGGAAGTTGAGCGAGTTGAGGATCGGGAAGAGTTGGGCGAAGTTGCGCAGGTCAACGAGGTATGGGTGCGACAGCGTCAGGTCTTTATCGGCGGTCTCGTACTGGCCGAGCAGATAGGCGGCGCGGCCGCGCGCATAATAAGCCAGGGCCAGGCCCGGGTCGAGCGCCAGAGCCTGCTGCGCCGTGTCGAACGCCTGGTCCGGCTGGTTTGCCTCGGCGTAAGCCACGGCCAGGTGCGCCAGCACGAGCGCATTTTCCGGCGCGGACTGCTGGGCCTGCTGGAGATCGGCCAACGCCCGGTCATAATTGCCCACCGCCGTGCCAAAGTAGGCAGCGCGGTCAATGTAGGGCAGCGGGAAAGAGGCGTCGGCCTCGACCGCGGCGTTCAGGTCGCTCAGGCCCTCATTCTGATTGCCGCGCTCGAACTCGATCAACGCCCTGCCCCAATAGGCGGCGGCGAAGTCTGAGTCTTTGGCGATGGCCTGCCGATAATTTTTGAGCGCGTCGTTGATCTGATTTTTGTGCCGGTACGCCTCGGCCAGATAAAAATACACGCGCGCGTTGTCGGGCAGGAGGTTAATCGTCTGGTCGGCGTTGCGAATGACCTTGTCCCAATCGCCCTCGGCGTAGCCCCGCTTCATGCTGTTATAGGACTCGAACTGGGAGGCTTCGGTGGGGATGAGGAGGGGCGTGGGAACGGGCGTCAGGCAGAGATACGCGGCGATGGGCGTGGCGATGTCCGGCGCATAAGGCAGCGTGCACGGCTCAAGGGTGGGGGTGGCGGTTTTGCTGCCGGGCGCGGGCGTTTCACTCGGCGGCGCGGTCGGGCTGGGCGTCAGGGTCGAGGTGACGACGACCACGGCGACCGGCCTGAAGACGGTCGCCCGCAGGATAACGGCGGCCATCGCGCCGATGAGGATCAGCGCGACGAGGCCAACGCCGCCGAGGATCACCAATTGGCGGTTGCGCGGGCGAGAGAGGAAATCGCCCAGGCCGCTCCCTCCCTCGGTCAGTTGAGGCAGTTCAACCGGTAGGTTCTCCATCGCCTGCGGCGGGGGCAAGGCGGCTTCTTCGGGCGTCATCGCGCCCAAGATCACCAGCCCCCGGCGAGCGGCGATGGAATTGGGGTCGGCCTTGACCGCCTTTTGCAGGCAGAAGATTTGCTCCTTCTCAGTCTCCACCACCGCGCTCATCCAGACCCAGTAATCCACGTTGTTGGGTTCGGTTTTGAGCAGGCGCGTGAGAAGGTCTTTCGCCCGTTTGCGCTGACCGGCTTTGGCGGCCTCGACCGCCTGATGGAACATCTCGGCTGACATCGAAGGCGAAGTGTAGCATAGGTTGGGCTGTGCTCCAAAACTGATAGGATATAATCATTCCGACATGAAAGACTGGATTCTCATAGCCGGGATCGGCGTTTTGCTCAGCGCCTGCTCAACGCAACCAGCCCGGACGCCCACGGCGGTTTTGTGGCCGCTGCCCAGCGCGACCCCGCGCCCCTTATTCACTGCGCCGGCGCCCACGCCGGTCGTCATCGCCTCGCTAACGCCGGCGCCGACGCCCGTCACCTACGTCGTACAAAAAGGCGATACGCTCGTGAGCATCGCGGTGAAATATGGCATCTCCATCGCCGACCTGCAGGCCGCGAACCCTGACGTGCAACCGCAGTTCCTCTCCATTGGCGCGGTGCTCGTCATCCCCAACCCGGCCGGCGCTCCCGTCGTCGGGCAAATTGACCTCCCCACGCCCACGCCGGTCCCGGTGACGCTCGCCCCGCCCGCCTGTTATCCCTTGCCGACGGATGCGATGTACTGTCTGGTGGAAGCGAACAACCCGGGCGGGATCGCCCTCTCCAATGTCGCCGCGCGGATCACGCTGGCGGGCGCAGAGGGCCTGCCGCTGGCGAGCGAGTTGGCGTACTCGCCTCTGGAACTGATTCTGCCGGGGGGTCGCGCGCCGCTGGGGGTTTTGTTTTCGCCCGCGCCGCGCGGCGTGGCGGCGGCTGAAGTCTCGCTCGTGTCGGCCTCGCTGGCCTCGGCTCAATCGTCCGTGACGGTGCTGGAAGTCCTCCAGCACTCCGGTGCGAGGGCCGGCCAGCGCTGGACGGTGAGCGGCCAGGTGTTGAACCCCTCGGCCGCCTCGCTCGCCTCGGCGTGGCTGGTGCTGACGCTGTATGACCGTGAGGGCCGGATAGTCGGCTACCGCCAGCAGGCTCTGGCCGCCGGCCTGAGCGCCGGCGCGGCGCAGGCTTTCTCCATTTCGGCGGACCCGCTGGGCGGGGAAGCCGATCACTACCTCATCGCAGCGGAGGGCCGCCCATGACCACCGTCGACCAACCCACTTCGCGCGCCGTCTACGACGCCGGCCGGCGCATCTTTCACCTCCTCTTCCGGAGCCTGACTAAACTCGAAACCGTCGGCGTGGAAAACGTTCCCCGCGAGGGCGCCTGTCTGATGGTGATCAACCACCTCAGCCTCGCCGACCCGGCGCTCGTGTGCGGGACGACCCCGCGCCAGTGCGTCATGTTCACCGCCGACAAGTGGCAGCACACCCCGGTCGTGTCGCACATCGCCAACACCTTCGGCGTGATCTGGGTGGCGCGCGGCGAAGTGGACCGGACGGCGCTCAAGGACGCGCTGGGCTTTCTCAGGGCGGGCTGGATGCTGGGCATTGCGCCGGAGGGGCAGCGCAGCCGCAGTGGGGTCTTGCAAGCGGGCAAGCCCGGCGCGGCCTACCTGGCCGACCGGGCGCGCGTCCCGATTTTGCCTATCGCCATCATGGGGACGGAGAAAATCTCCTCGGGCTTTAAGCGCCTGCGCCGCGCGCCCGTGAAGTGCGTCTACGGCAAGCCCTTCCATCTACCGACGAACGGCCGCGCCCGCGCCGACGAGTTGGACAAGATGACCGATCTTATCATGTGCCATCTCGCCGCGCTCCTCGAGCCGCAGTATCGCGGCGCGTACGCCGACCACCCCCAGTTAAATGAGTTGCTGGCCGCGCAGGCCTGATCGGTCAGACTGCTCTACCCGAACCGCCCGGTCACGTAAGCTTCGGTGCGCTTGTCTTTGGGGCGGGTGAAGATGGTCTGGGTGTTGCCTACCTCGATGACCGTCCCCGATTGGCGGTCTTCAGTCAGCATCATCATCGCCGTGCGGTCGGAGACGCGCGC
>DAOTXG010000154.1:0-8411 GCA_034435515.1 Anaerolineales bacterium | reverse complement strand
GCTACGCGAGCCGCTCACCAAAACCGCAATTTGTGCCCGCGCTCAGTATAAATCGTCTTGGGCACCTGGTCAAAGAAACCGGCGCTGGACTGCGTGGCGCAGTTGTCGCGGCGCGAGAAGCGGAGGTCGGCGGCCACGGCCCCGGGCGGCGGCGTGACGGTGACCGTGCCCGGCGGGGTGACCAGGGCCAGCGGCAAAGCCGGGATGGGGCTGAGCGTTGGCGGCGGCGTGCCGGTCGGCGGCAGAGTTTCCGTCGGGGACGGCGTGTCCGAGGAGATAGGCGTGATCGTCGGGCTCGAGGTCGCCGTCGGCGGGAGCGGGGTGTGTGAGGCGGTCGGCGAGGACGTGGGAGTCATCGTGGGAGGCACCACCAGTTCCACCACCGTCTGGCCGAGGCCGAACACGACGCCCGCGGCGACCAACAACTCGGCGCCCGCAAATAATAATTGCCAGCCGCGCAAGACCAACCGGCGGCGCGCCTGAAAGAAAGGGACTGTCCGCGAGCGCCAGAGCGAAAACGCCCCGCCCAGGGCCGCCAGCAGGCAGCCCAGGAACAACAGCGCGGCAGCCCAGGCGACGTAGGTTTCAGTGGATTGAGAGAGCATGACCGGCGAAGCCTCACTACCAGACGCGCGATTATAGCATTTTCATATTTTCCAGCCGCCAGCGGGTCAATTGCCTCCGCCTCTGCCTTGTGCTAGAATTCCCTCATCGTCACGGAGAGATTGGAGTTGCAAAATGGTCGAAGTAACAATTGACAGTATTCGCGTCAGCCTGATGTCTCAGCATCGCGTGGTGATTCTCAAGGATGTGGACAGCGACCGCTACCTGCCCATCTGGATCGGCATGTGCGAGGCGGATGCGATCACCGTGACGCTGCAGGAAGTCGAAGTGCAGCGCCCGTTGACTCACGACTTGCTCAAGAACGTCATCGGCGACATGGGCGGCCAGGTGGATCACATCGTGATCTCCGACCTGCGCAACGACGTCTTCTACGCGCGCATCGTCATGGAAGCCAACGGCAAGCACCTGGAAATTGACTCGCGCCCTTCGGACGCGCTGGCGCTCGCCGTGCGCCTGCGCGTGCCGGTTTTCATCGAGGAGACGGTGATGGAGAAAGCCGCCGTGCATCCCGAGGACGAAATGGAGGCCGAGGGCGGCGGCGCGCCCGAGGAGGGCGGCAAACTCGACGTCTTCAAGGATTTTGTGGACTCCCTCGATCTCGACGACCTGGAGGGCAGCTCGAGCGACGACAGCGATTGACCCGCCGCCGCGCGCTCGGCTCTCCCGCATCCGCCAGCCGCAGGCCGCCCCCGGCGACCGCTGCGCTTTCACTGCCGCCAAACCCGTATGACCGACTCTGCCGGCGCCGACCTCGGGCCCCTGCCGGGCCGTGCGGCGCTCTATTCCCTCGAAGCCGAAGAGGCCGTCCTGGGCTGCGTGCTCATCAACCCGGACGCCTACTTTGAAATCACCCCCCTCCTGAAGTCCGGCGACTTCTATCTGCACAAACACCGCTGGGTCTGGGAGGCCTTCGTGCGCCTGCACGATCAGCGCCAGCCGGTGGACTTCCTCACCGTCGGCGAAGAACTGGAGCGCCGCAATCAGCTGGACGAGATCGGCGGCGCGGCTTTCCTCACCCATCTCGTCAACACCGTCCCGACCTCGCTGCATGCCGAAGCCTACGCCCGGATCGTCCAGCGCGACGCGCTGCGCCGCCGGCTGCTGGAGGCGGCCACGACCGTGGCCAAGCTGGCTTACGACGACAGCCAGGACATCAACCAGGTCGTGAACGACGCCGAGGCGGCGGTGTTCGCCGTGGCTGAGCAACGTCTTACTAAAGACGTCATGCCCCTCAAGCAGGCCATCAGCGCCTACTACGACCGCATTCAATACCTCATCGAGCACCGCGGCGAAATCCTCGGCGTGCCAACCGGCTTTATTGACCTGGATAAACTGCTGGGCGGCTTGCAGAAGTCGGACCTGATCATCGTCGCCGGCCGGCCGGGCGCGGGCAAGACCGGCTTTCTGCTCAACGTCGCCAAGCACGCGGCGCAGACGCACCGCAAGCGCGTCGCCATCTTCTCGCTCGAAATGTCGAACGAGCAGCTCGTCCAGCGCCTCATCGCGCAGGAGACGGCGATTGACTCGCAGCGCCTGCGGCTGGGCGAAGTGCGCGACGACGAACTGCCGCTCTTCGTGCAGGCCATCAACGTCCTGAGCGACATCCCGATGTTCCTCGACGACACGCCCGCGCTCACCCCGCTGCAGTTGCGCGCCAAGTGCCGCCGCCTCGACCAGGAATACGGCCTCGACCTGGTCGTCGTGGACTATTTGCAGCTCATGCAGGGCGAGGGGCGGAGCGAGAACCGCGTGCAGGAGGTCTCGTACATCTCGCGCAACCTGAAGGCGCTGGCCCGCGAGTTGAACGTGCCGGTGTTGACCGGCGCACAGCTCTCCCGCGCCGTGGAACAGCGCTCGGACAAACGACCTGTCTTATCAGACTTACGTGAGTCGGGCTCTTTAGAGCAGGACGCCGACATCGTCATGTTCATCCACCGCCAGGACATGTACGAGAAAGACAGCGGCAAGACCAACCTGGCCGACATCCTCGTCGCCAAGCATCGCAACGGCCCCACCGACGACATCCAGTTGGTCTTCCGCGGCGCGCTCACGAAATTTGAGAACGCCGTGAAGGTGGACTTGAGGAACGTGTAGCAGCAGATAGCCTATGGCTGATGGCTGATAGCAAAATTTGATTTCCCAGGCCATCTGCCATCCGCCATCTGCCATCCGCCATATGAAAGGCTTCCCCGGTTTCCCAGACGGCAAACTCCGCACCCTCCCCCTGCCGGAAGCGTTCTTCGCCGACCTGCTCCCGCTGGTGGATCATCTGGCCGAACTCAAGGTCACGCTCTACGCCTTCTGGCGGTTGAGCCAGAAGGAAGGGAATTATCGCTTCCTGCGCCGCGAGGATTTCGCCGGGGACGAGCACTTCATGCGGGGGCTGGCCCCGAACGCGCGGCAGGCCGAGGAGACGCTCGACGACGCGCTGGAGCGCGCCGAGGCGCGCGGGACGCTGCTGCACGTGCTGATCGAAGACGCGCAGTCCGCGCGCAGCCTGTATTTCATGAACACGGCCAAAGGCCGCGAGGCGGTGGAGAAACTCACGCGCGGCGAGTGGCGGCCCGGCGACGAGGCGGGGACGGTCGTCACGTTGAGCCAGCGGCGCTCGAACGTCTTTGTGCTCTACGAGCAGAACGTCGGCCCGCTGACGCCGATGGTCGCCGAAGAACTGCGCGACCTGGAGCGCGCCTATCCCGCCGCCTGGATCGAGGACGCCATCCGCATCGCCGTCAAAAACAACGTGCGCCGCCTCAAATACATCATGGCCGTGTTGGAGCGGATGCACGCCGAGGGCCGCTATGAGCCAGAAGATCGAGAAGATCCTGAAGAATATGCCCGCCGCTATTACGAAGGCTACCGACATCTCCTCGACGACGAACCCGAACCCGGCGCCGAGTGAGCCGCGCCGCGTCGCCGATGGGTTGGGCGACCCGGACTGCCCCATCTGCCACGGCCTCGGCTACATCAGCGACGATTTGCCGGTGGGGCATCCCCAGTTTGGCAAGGCGCGCCCCTGCACCTGCCAGCTGGACAATTTGCAGTTAGCGCGCGCGGCGCAACTGCGCCAGGAGAGCAACGCCGAGACCCTCGCGGGCAAGACCTTCGACAACTTCCTGTCGGACGGCGTCAGCCCTGATCCGGAGGCCCGCGCTACGGTCCACGCTGCCTTCGAGCGCTGCCGCCAGTTCGCCGCTAAACCGGAAAAATGGCTGCTGCTGACCGGCACCTACGGCTGCGGCAAGACGCACCTGGCGGCGGCGATTGCGAACGATTGCCTCGCCCAGGGCATACCGGTCTTGTTCCTGAACACCCCCGACCTGCTCGACTATCTGCGGGCGACGTACGCCCCTTCCAGCGAAGCCACCTACGACGAGCGGTTTGACGAAGTCCGCACGGCGCCGATCTTGATTTTGGATGATCTGGGGACGGAAAGCCCGACGAACTGGGCGACGGAGAAACTCTACCAGCTGCTCAACTACCGCTACAACGCCCGCCTGCCCACCGTCATCACGTCTAACAAGGACCTGAAGGACATTGACCAGCGCATTGCCAGCCGCCTCTCGGACGCCGAGATCGTCAGCGCGCTGAACATCCTGGCGCCCGACTTCCGCGCCGGGAAGCTCAACCTGTCGTCCGACATTTCGTCGCTGCCCGTTCACCGGCATCAGACGTTCGAGACCTTCGACATCCGTCCCGACCTGACGGGCGAGACGCGGCAGACGTTCCTCCAGGCCCTCCGGGGGGCGCGGGAATTTGTCGAAAACCCGCGCGGTTGGTTCGTCCTCATGGGGGTGTACGGCACCGGCAAGACGCACCTGGCGGCGGCGATGGCGAATGCGCGCGCGCAGATGGGCAGGCCGGTCATCTTCGTGACGTACCAGGACTTGAGCGACCTGTTTCGCTCGACCAACAACCGCGACGTGGACGAGCGCAACGGCAAACTAATCCAGCAGGTAAAAAACACCGAATTCCTGGTGTTGGACGACCTGCCCAGCCTGACGGGCGTCACCGGCTACTACCGTGAGAAGTTCTTCCAGGTTTTCAACTACCGCTACGACGCGCAACTGCCCACGGTGCTGACCACTGCTGTCGAGAGGGAAGAACTCGACCCGCGCATCGAGTCGCGCATCTTCTACTCGGACTATTGCCAGACACACGTCCTGCAGGCGCCGTCGTACCGGGGGAAGAAGAAGGGGGGGCGGAAGCGATAAAATCCAAAGCCCCTATTCCTCCGCCGCCTCGCCCTTCATCTCCCGCTTGTGCGCGGCGATGATGCCCTGCGCCAGGTGGGGCGGCACCACCTCGTAGCGGGCGAATTCCATGGAGAACACGCCGCGCCCGCCCGTGAGCGAGCGCAGTTCGGTGGCGTAGCGCTGGATCTCGGCCAGCGGCACGTCGGCGGTGATGATGCTCTTGCCGAACTCCTGGTCCATGCCGGCCACCTTGGCGCGGCGGGTGTTCAGGTCGCCGAGCACGTCGCCCATGTTCGCCTCGGGCACGACCACGCGCACGTGCATCACCGGCTCCAGCAGCACGGGGCTGGCCTTCTCCACGGCCTTCTTGAAGGCCTCGCGCCCGGCGACCTCGAAGGCAATCGGCTTGGAGTCCACGGGGTGCTCCTTGCCGTCGTAGACGATCACGCGCACACCTCGCACCGGGTAGCCCGCGATCACGCCCTGCTCCAGCACGCTCTTCACGCCCTTTTCAATCGGCGGCAGATAACTGCGCGACAGGTTCATGCCCACCAGTTCGTCGGTGAACTCGAAGTCGCCCTCGCGGTACGGCTCGATGCGCATCCACACCTCGCCGAACTGGCCCGCGCCGCCGGTCTGCTTTTTGTGGCGGTACATGTCCTCGGCCTTGCGCAGGATGGTCTCGCGGTAGGGCACTTTGGGCGCTTCCACGGTCAGCCCCAGGCCGAACTTGCTCTCCGCGCGGCGGATGGCGACGTCGATGTGCTGGTCGCCCATGCCTTCGAGGATGGTCTGGTGCGTAGCCCCCTCCTGCCGCCAGTGCAGCGTCGGGTCTTCTTCGCACAACTTGGTCAGCGCCGGGCCCATCTTGGTCGAGTCGGCCTGCGTCTTGGGCGTGACGGCCACCGCGTACAGGGCCGCCGGGTACTTCGGCGGGTCAATCGTCAGGGGATGCGACCGGTCGCCGAGCGTGTCGCCCGTGACCGTGACGCCCAACTTGGCGAGCACGCCGATGTCGCCCGCGTGGAGCTGCTTGACCGGGATGAGTTCCTTGCCACGCGGGACGTTAATCACGCCCACGCGCTCTTCCGCGCCCCGGGTGTGGTTCCAGATGCGGTCGGTCGCCAGCGTCCCAGAGACCACGCGGAAATAAGTCAGTTTGCCGACGAACGGGTCGGCGGTCGTCTTCCAGACGTACACGCACAGCGGGCTGGCGTCGGAGATGGTCACGTCTTCGTCGCCGGCTTTGCCGTGCGCCTGGACCGGCGGCTCCTCGGTCGGCGCCGGGAAGTAGCGCTGGATGCCGTCGAGGATGGGGTTGATGCCCGTGTCGGTGAGGGAGGAGGCGATGTAGACCGGGATAAAAGATCCGGCCATCACCGCCTTGTGGAAGCCGCGCACGACTTCGTCGGGGGTCAGGTCTTCGCCGCCCAGGTATTTTTCGAGGAGTTCGTCCTCGCCTTCCGCGGCGGCCTCGACTAATTTGACGCGCGCTTCGTCGGCGGCGGCCCGGTATTCGGCGGGGATGTCCGTGAAGGTATCGCCTTTGCCGGGGCGGGCTTGCATCGAGAGCAGGCCGATGACGCCTTTGAAGTCCTGCTTTTCGCCCCAGGGTAACTGCACCGGGATGAGCTTGGCCTTGAAGGTGGTCTGCACCCTCTCCACGGCGCGCTGGAAGTTCGCGTTCTCGCGGTCCATCTTGTTGATGACGACGATGCGCGGCAGTTTGCGCTCGTCGCAGTATTGCCACGCCAGCTCGGTGCCCACCTCCACCCCGGAGACGGCGTCCACGACGACGATGGCCGCGTCGGCCACGTGGAGCGCGGACTTGACCTCGCCGACGAAATCGGTGAAGCCGGGCGTGTCCAGGAAATTGATTTTGCAGTCTTTGTACTCGACGGGGACGACGGAGGTGGAGATGGAAATCTTGCGGCGGCGTTCTTCGTCTTCGAAGTCGGAGACGGTCGCGCCGTCTTCCACTTTGCCCAGGCGGTTGACGACCCCCGTGTTGAAGAGAAAGGCTTCGACCAGCGAGGTCTTGCCCGACCCGCTGTGCCCGACCAGCGCGACGTTCCGGATGAACTCAGTACCGTATTCCTTCATGGAAACTCAGGCCTCCGCGATGTAAATTTTGAGGGGAAACGCCGGGGATGGTAGCACGGCGGGGAGGGGTTGTCAATGAAATAAATCCCGAAGCGGCAGCGGCCTGTCAGCGGATGCTTCGCCTAGCGGATTAGCGGATAGGGCAGCGCCATCCGCTAATCCGTTACCCATCCGCTGACCAGCCAGACCTCACAGGTCTCTATCCCACGGCTGGCAGCGCGAAAAGATTGCTCTGAAGAAAGGTCGGAGTATAATCCAGTAGAGAGCTTCTCCGCGCACCCTGCCCGATTCCAGGACGCACCGAAAGGGGCGGCCTATGACCACCGACACGCCTCCCACCTCCATCTCCTCCGACCTGCCCGCCAAGCACGATGCGCTCGACTTCGAGCCGTACATCGCCGCGCTGGCCGACATCATCACGTCGCCCGCCACGGCCACGCCGCTGACGATTGGGGTCTTCGGCACGTGGGGCGCCGGCAAGACCACGCTGATGGGCATGGTGAAAGATAAATTGCCGGAGAGTTTTCGAACGGCCTGGTTCGACGCGTGGAAGTACGAAAAGGAAGAGACACTCTGGCGGGCCCTGCTGCTGCACGTGCTGAGCGCCTTGAAAGACGCCGTGCCGAAAAACAAGCCGGAGGACCTGGAAGAATTGACCGATCTCGAAACCGCCTTGTATCAGCCGGTGGATCGGGAGAAAGTGGGCGGGTTGACGATTGACTGGGGCAAGCTCGGCGCGGGACTGGGCGAGGGCGCGGTGCAGATCGGGCTGGCCTTCCTCCCCGGCGGCAGCCTGTTGAATGACCTCATCAAAGAACTTCGGAAAGTAGAGAAGTCCGAGGAGGCGATTGGCAAGATCGTCTCGGCCATCCACCGCCAGCGGGCGCAGATTCACATCGAGCAGGTGCAGTTTCTCGAACAGTTCCACGCGCGCTTCAACGCGCTGGTGGATAAGCACGTCGTCCAGAAAAACCTCCGCCTGGTCGTCTTCGTGGACGACCTCGACCGCTGCCTGCCCGAGAAGGCCGTCGAGGTGCTGGAGGCGATCAAGTTGTTCGTGGATGCGCCGGGCTGTGTGTTCGTCCTCGGGCTGGATCAGGAAGTCATCGCGCGCGGGATCGAGATCAAGTACCGCGAGTTCGGGCTGGCGCCGGGGGCGGCGGGCGAGGCGCAATCGCGGTTCGTCATTGACGGAACACGCTACCTCGAAAAGATCATCCAACTACCGTTCCAGATTCCGCCGATAGAGCGCGGCGACATGGGCACGTTTGTGAAGGGGCTGGTGAACGAATGGCCGCACCCGGCCTGCCCAGACGTATTCGCCGAGGGGTTGAGCAACAACCCGCGCCAGGTCAAGCGCACGGTCAACGTCTTCCTGCTCCTGTGGCGGTTGGCCGGAAAGCGCCTCGAGAAACTGCAGGGGCGGATCAAGCCCCTCCGCCTGGCGAAAGTCGTCGCCCTCCAGCACATCTACCCCGAACTGTATGA